>CAVIGZ010000017.1:0-11356 GCA_963642565.1 Bacteroidaceae bacterium
AGATGAAGATTTTTCACCTCAAAGAACATTTCAAACAAATCAAAACAGCTTCTAAATCGTCATTGATTTGTCATTCCTCGGCAATTTTCCACGATTCGATTGTGCGGGTCTGAGTAGAGATGTTCACCCCGACCTTGACCAACGCCTTTTCGCGGTTGACCGCTGAAGTTGTTTCGGCCGCTGGACCTGCGTTGCACGGAGCCAGTCGAAGTTTCGGGTCACTCCCGTCAATTTCTGAATATTCAAACCTGTACGGAATCAGGTACCCTTTCTCGTCAATCTGCCGCAGGGCTTCATCCGCAGAGCCGTCCACCTTGAACTCGAAGACATAGATCCTGTCTTTCGTCCGGCACACGGCGTCCGCACGCCCGACGGCGGACTTGACCTCGGCCCGGGTGTAGTATCCAAGCAGCGAGAAGATCAGGTAGATGATCGTCTGGAAATGCTTCTCGGACTTGTTCTCCAGGTCGTAAGGGATGCCGGCGAGGTAGGACTGCATGAGCGTCAGCGCCATGTCGATGTCGTGGCGGTACATCGCCGCATAGAACTTGGCCACGAAGCCGCTTCCTGTCATCTCCCGGTTCTTGTACTGGGCCAGCAGCCCCTGCGTGAAGCCGATCTTTACCTCCTTGTTCGGGTAGCCCAGAGTGTAGAGATGCAGGTCACGGTCATATTCCTTGATCGTCAGATAGCCTGTCTGGTAGAGCATCGGGAGGGCATTGTCGCTGATTTCCGGCGAGACGTCGAAGTCGGATTCCGGAATCATCGGCATGTTGTCAAGAGTTGTTTCGTCAATCTCGGAGTTCTTAAGTCTCTCAAGAAGGTATGTGGGAGTACCGGTGTCAAACCAGTAGCTTCCAAAGTCCCGCGCATCCAATGATTTGATCAGACTGAACGGGTTGTAGATGTCCTCGGATTGTCGGCTGAAATGGTAGCCGTCATAGTTGTGCTTGAGTTCCTCCAGAGTTTCCTCGTAGGATAAGCCAAGGCTTTCGGCCATTCTTCTGACAGACTCCTGCATCTGTGTCTCGATCTCATTTTGGGAGATTCCGCAGATCGCCGAATATTCAGGCATCATCGAGATGTTCTGCAGGTTGTTCAGCTCACTGAATATGCTGAGTTGCGCGAACTTGTTGATCCCCGTGATGAACACGAACCTAAGGTACGGGTCCAGGCTCTTGATCGGACTGTAGAAGTTCCTCATGATCTGGCGCATGGGCGCAAGCCGCCCGCTGTCGTTCATCACGTCCAGAAGCGGTGCGTCATATTCGTCGATGATTATGACAGCTTTCTCGCCGGTATGTCCGGCCGCCACTTTTACAAGACGCTCGAAGCGGGCGTTTATGTCGTCTTCGGAGATGCCCGCATCCTTCCCGTAGATCTTTTCGTATTCATCAAGTTTATAGCACAGGGTGCGAAGCAGCTGCTCCTCGTCGAGATGCTTCGCCGTGGACATGTCGAAGTGGAACACCGGATGCCTTGCCCACTCCTTCTTCAGCTTCCCGGCCTTCAACCCCTTGAACAGCTCCTCCTCCCCGGCGAAGTAGCTGTGGATCGTGGAAGACAGCAGCGACTTCCCGAACCTCCGAGGCCTGCTGAGGAACACATATTTGTAATTCCCTGCCAAGTCGTGTACAAACCCCGTCTTGTCGATGTAGAGGTAGCCTCCCTCGACAATATTACTGAATGTCTGTATCCCGATTGGGTACTTGATCCTTTTCTCCTCCATAGCCCCTGTCAATTAACCATCAATCCCAAAGATAATGAATAATTCACAAACTTCGCAAATAATCAAAATTGCGGCAGGGCAGGATGCGGCTGCTCTGTCAGGGTAGCACAGTGTTCATTAAAAAGGCTTATCTTTGCACCCGGTTAGTATAGTTAAATGTCATGTGGTTGTCGTTAGCCTTTTTGTCGGCGGTGCTGCTTGGGTTCTACGATTCCTTCAAGAAGGAGTCGCTGAGCGGGAACGCCGTTCTTCCGGTACTCTTTCTGAACACGCTGTTCTGCTCGGTCATATTCGTTCCGTTCATTCTGCTCTCCTACTGCGGAGACACGCTTGACGGCAGCATCCTCAAGGTCGGGGAATATGGCGGCTGGGCGGTCCAGAAATGGATTCTGCTGAAGAGTGCCATAGTTTTAAGCTCTTGGACGTTAGGCTATTTCGGGATGAAACATCTCCCGCTGACGATCGTCGGCCCGATCAACGCCACGAGGCCGGTCCTCGTACTGGTCGGGGCTATGCTGATTTTCGGCGAGAAACTTAACGGACTCCAGTGGATCGGTGTTCTGCTGGCCGTGGTGTCCTTCTTTATGCTTAGCCGAAGCGGGAAGAAGGAAGGAATTGATTTCGAGCATAATGTGTGGATCTATGCTGTCGTGGGAGCGGCGATCCTAGGTGCCGTCAGCGGACTCTATGACAAATTCCTTATGGATCCGAACGGCTTGGCGATGGACAAAATGACCGTCCAGAGCTGGTACAACATCTACCAGTGCGGGATGATGGGCGTGATGATGATGCTCGTCTGGTACCCGAACCGGAAGAGGACAACGCCTTTCCGCTGGCGCTGGCCGATCATATTCATCTCCATATTCCTGAGTGTGGCCGACTTTGTCTATCTCTACGCCCTGACTCTCCCGGGAGCTATGATCTCGGTCGTCTCGATGATCCGCCGCGGCAGCGTCATCGTCAGTTTCCTGTTCGCCGCGCTGGTCTTCAAGGAGAAGAACCTCCGGGGCAAGGCCATAGACCTCGCCCTCGTCCTCCTCGGCATGGTGTTCCTCTACCTCGGCTCCAGATAGTCTTTAAGAAACTGTATATTATCCATTGGGGCGGTTCCCTATGGCCGCAAATAATTCCCCCCCCTGCCGCAATTTTTGTAACGTGAAAAATTTGGCAGGGAAATTATTTGCGGCCATCCACGTTTCAAAGGCACAAAAATCCGCCCCGGCAAGGGACGGATTCTTTATGAATATGTCAGTAAAACCGGCTATTTGCTCTGCTCGATGGCGGCCTGCGCGGCGGACAACCGGGCGATAGGCACACGGAACGGCGAGCAGGAAACGTAGTCAACACCGATCTTGTTGAAGAAACGGATTGACGCGGGATCTCCGCCGTGCTCTCCGCAGACACCGCACTTGAGGTCAGGCCTCTTGGAACGTCCGGCCTGGATGCCGAACTCGACCAGTTTGCCGACGCTCTTGGTGTCGATTGTCTGGAACGGATCTGCGTCGAGGATCTTGTTGCCGAGGTACTCACCCATAAAGGTGCCGACATCGTCACGGGAGAAGCCGAATGTCATCTGCGTGAGGTCGTTGGTACCGAATGAGAAGAACTCCGCGGCGCGGGCCATCCTGTCGGCGGTCAAAGCGGCGCGAGGGATCTCGATCATGGTTCCGAAGTTGTAGAGGATGAACTGGCGGGTAGTGCCTTCAACCTCAGCCTTCACTCTGTCGCAGATCGCTCTCTGGAAGCTGAGCTCACGGGCGGAGATGGTCACAGGGATCATGATTTCGGGGTGAGGGTTGAATCCCTCCTGCTGAAGCTCGGCCGTGGCGGTGAAGATTGCCCTGTACTGGGTCTCGGCGATGAGAGGGTAGGACATGTGCAGACGTACTCCGCGGTGACCCATCATAGGGTTGACCTCGTGAAGGGCCTCGCCGCGCTTCTCGATGTCCTCGACGGTGACGCCCAGCTCCTTGGCGATCTCCTTCTCCTTCTCCTCCGTCTTAGGGACGAACTCGTGGAGAGGCGGGTCGAGCAGACGGAAGACGACAGGCTTGCCGTCCATGATCTTCAATGTGCGCTTGGCCGAGGCCTTGATGTAAGGCTCCAGTTCGGCGAGAGCGGCTTTCCTCTCCGCGTCGGTGTTGCAGAGAATCATCTTGCGGAGTTTGGCGAGAGGCTGCTCGGAGTTGGCTCCGTAGAACATGTGCTCGATACGGAACAGTCCGATTCCCTCGGCTCCGAAGTTCAGGGCCTTCTGCGCGTCCTCGGGGGTGTCCGCATTGGTCCTGACACCTATCTTGCGGAACTTGTCAACGATTGACATGAACTTGATGAACAGCGGGTTCTCGGAAGCGTCCATCGTGTCGATCTTCTCTCCGTAAACGAATCCCTTTGTTCCGTTGAGGCTCATCCAGTCGCCCTCCTTGAATGTGGCGTCGCCGAAGGAGACGGTCTTCGCCTCGAAGTTGATTTTCATTGACTCGCAGCCCACGATGCAGCACTTGCCCCATCCGCGTGCCACAAGGGCGGCGTGCGAGGTCATGCCTCCGCGGGTGGTGAGGATGCCGTTGGCGGCGCGCATGCCTTCGATGTCCTCAGGGGAAGTCTCCTCACGGATGAGGATGGCCTTCCTGCCGTTGGCGCTGGCCTCCATCGCGGCCTCGGATGTGAACACAACCTGGCCCACGGCTCCGCCCGGAGACGCGGGGAGACCGATGGCGAGGACCTTCGCCTTCTTCTCTGACGCAGGGTTGAGGATCGGGTGGAGAAGCTCGTCGAGCTGCGCCGGGGAAACCCTCATCACGGCCGTCTTCTCGTCGATCATCTTCTCGTCAACCATGTCCATCGCCATCTGGAGGGCGGCCAGACCGGTCCTCTTGCCGATCCTGCACTGGAGCATCCAGAGGTGACCCTCCTGGATGGTGAACTCGATGTCCTGCATGTCGTGGAAATGCTGCTCAAGCCTCAGGCGTATTTCGTCAAGCTCCTTGTAAACCTCCGGCATGGCGGTCTCAAGGGACTGCAGATCCTTGTTCTTCTCTGTCTTCGTGGCCTCGTTCAGAGGGTTAGGGGTACGGATTCCGGCCACCACATCCTCGCCCTGCGCATTGATCAGCCATTCTCCGTAGAACTTGTTGTCACCGGTGGCCGGGTTGCGCGAGAACGCCACGCCGGTGGCGGAGGTGTCGCCCATGTTGCCGAACACCATCGACTGCACGTTGACAGCCGTCCCCCAGTCATCAGGAATCTTCTCGATCCTTCTGTAGGCGATGGCCCTCTTGCCGTTCCATGACTTGAACACTCCGCCGATCGAACCCCAGAGCTGATCCTCGGCGGTGTCCGGGAAGTCCACTCCGAGAACCTCCTTTACCTTTGCCTTGAATTTCACGCAGAGGTCCTGAAGCTCCTCGGCGGTGATGTCGGTGTCGGACTTGTAGCCCTTCTTCTCCTTGAGCTCCATCATCATCCTGTCGAGCTGCTGGCGGATTCCCTGTCCGTCCGCCGGCTCGATGCCCTCGGCCTTCTCCATGACGACATCGGAGTACATCATGATGAGACGCCTGTAAGCGTCATAGACGAACCTCGGGTTGCCGGTCTTTTGGATCATTCCCGGAAGGGTGGCCGAGCAGAGGCCGATGTTGAGGATGGTGTCCATCATCCCCGGCATGGAACTTCTGGCGCCAGAGCGGCAGCTCACGAGAAGCGGATCGGAAGGATCGCCGAATTTCTTGCCCATGACAGTCTCTGTGGCTTTCAAAGCCTCGGCGACCTCTTTCCTGAGATCCTCCGTATAACCGCCGCCGAGGGAGTAATACTCGGCGCAGCATTCAGTCGTGATTGTGAAACCGGCAGGCACCGGCATGCCGAGCTTGCTCATCTCGGCCAGATTGGCTCCCTTTCCTCCCAGGAGCTCGCGCATCTGTCCGTCGCCCTCGGCGGTCTTGCCTCCGAAACGATAGACTCTTTTCTTTTTGTCGAACATATTATTAAATTTTGTTTTATAGACGTTCCGATGAAAACAGACTACAAAATTACTAAAAATCTTTGGTTATACCAATCGCGGAAGCGGAACCGAAAACAGGGCGGAACCCAAAAGACACCTGCTACAGAAGGCGCGACGCGATGTCGGAAAGCTCGCTCCTCTCACCGATTTTCAGGAATATGTGCTCGAAGAGCCTCTGCCCGTCCATCTTCTCGTTCAGGTGCGAAAGACCGTTGGACCACTGGTCCAGATAGGGCTGGTCAATCTGGAATATGTCTCCGGTGAAAACCATCTTTGTGCCTTCCCCGGCCCTTGTGATGATTGTCTTCACCTCGTTCGGTGTCAGGTTCTGGGCTTCATCGCAGATGAGGAACACCCGTCCGAGACTCCGGCCCCTGATGTAGGCCAGAGGAGAGATGAGCAGTTTCTCCTCCTTGAGCATCGCCTCGATCCGGAGAGCCTCCTTGCTGGAAGGACGGAACTGGGCCTTGATGACGTTCAGGTTGTCCATCAGCGGCTGGATGAACGGACTCATCTTCGTCTTCTGATCCCCGGGGATGAATCCGATGTCCTGGTTGCCAAGCACTATCGTCGGTCTCGTGAGGATGATCTGGTCAAAGTCCCCGGCCAGCTCCAGCGCGGCCGCCAGAGCCAGGAGGGTCTTCCCGGTCCCCGCCCCGCCGGTCATCGAGACCAGTTGTATGGCGGGATTCAGACAGGCGTCAAGCGCGAACTTCTGCTCGTCGTTGCGCGGGCGTATTCCGTAGGCCTGCCTGTTCTTGACCAGCACGATCCTGCTCCTGTCCGCGTCGTACCTCGCACAGACAGTGTTCTCCGGTCCCTTGATCTTATAGAGCTGGTTCGGCTTAGGCTCGGTCTTGCAGACGGCCTTCCAGTCCACAGCCGTCTCCGGACTGTAGGCGAGACTCTGGAGCACAGCCGGAGAGACACCGCCAAGGTACTGCACCTCCCTGTTGGAGTTCTCGACCTTGTCTTCCCCGATCCGGTCGGTCAGGTAGTCCTGCACTTCCATCCCGGCGGCCTTGGCCTTCATCCTCAGGTTGATGTCCTTGGTGACCAGGGCCACGAACCTGTCCGGATTGTTGTCCCGGACCCAGATCGCGGTCGCCAGGATCCTGTGGTCGGGAATGTCATCGTAGAACATCCCCTTCATGCTCTCAGGAAAAGAATGCCCCGGGTCTATCGTGATGTTGCCCAGCCCCTTGCCGATCGGCACACCGTGTTTCCCGAAGGATTTCCCGTCGGTGATGCGGTCGAGATCCCGGAGGAATCCTCTGGCGTTGAAGGCCAGATTGTCATTGCCTTTCTTGAACTTGTCGAGTTCCTCGATGACGGCGATCGGAATCACCAGATCGTTGTCCTGGAACTTTCGGACGGCCTTGTGGTCATGCAGGATGATGTTCGTGTCAAGAACAAAGATTTTGGGCTTCCTGCCGCCCTCTCCGCCGCGCGGAGTGTCAGCGTATCTTGCCATATATAGTCATAATGTCAGTCTTCTCCTTCGGAGGCCTGTCCGCTGAGCAGGGATTGCAGGATGCATGCGATCCCGCTGTCGCCTCCGGCTTTCACGTTGACCTCACCGGAGCCTGCCACAGGATGTCCGATGGGGTAATAGGCGATGTCCTGGAGCAGGAACTCGGCGTCGGCATAGTCGTAGTCGGAATCCTTGATCTGGATGACCGCTCCGGGGACCTCGGAAAAAAGGACCCTCTCTTTCCGGCTCTCGCCGTAGGCGCTCATGATCCCGCTGATGTCGATGTCCGCCCCGATGTCTCCGGAACACATCGACTTGAGCGCCCCGAGAAGCCCTCCGTCGCAGACGGTGGCCGCCGCCACGGCGACCTTGTCTTCCACGAATTCCCGCACGACCTCGTGGCAGTCGATGAAATAGTCGGCATCTCCGATTTCCGGAAAATTGTCCCCTCCCTGTCCGAGAGCGTCGTAGAGGAGTGATCCTCCAAGCCGGAAATCACAGGAGTCGAAAGGAATATAGATGATCCAGCTGTCAGGATCGGCGGCCAGTTTGTCCGGGACGGCGCGGCGTCTGCCCAGCACCGGATGCCCGCTGCCGAACGGCGCGTCATCCGGCAGGAAGATCCCGTCTTCCTCAGGAGTCTCTGTTTCTCCGCATGCTCCTACCCTGAAGGAGACCTGGCAAAGCCGCCCGCTTTCCGCGAACGAGTAGCCGCTCAGGCATATTCCCAGATCATTGAT
The DNA here is from genome assembly GCA_963642565.1 of Bacteroidaceae bacterium. Lineage (GTDB taxonomy): Bacteria > Bacteroidota > Bacteroidia > Bacteroidales > UBA932 > Cryptobacteroides. Next base: position 7,947 of record CAVIGZ010000017.1, read on the forward strand.
GTAGTCGGCTGTGGCTTCGGCGGAAGAGTAGAACGCCGCCATGTTTCCCAACGGCCTGCCGTCCCATTTCCATTTCGCGGCGATGGTCAGGTCCCCGAGCTTGAAATGACCGTTCATCCAGACCGCGTCCAGAAGAGCCTTCGCTATCCGGCCTTTGGTGTAGGTGTCGGCGAACGCCGTCGGAAACGGCCTTGGCTCGTCCATGAGTTGGACAACCTTCTCCAGGCAGTCCCGGACACTCGGATCAGGGGATTTTCTCATGGAGGGCGACGGATCGGTGCTCTCATCGACGACAGGCTCAAAACCGTCGTCGCCGTGAGCCGGAGCCTCATTCCTGGCCGCGAGGCAGTCATCAAGCATTTCCGCCGGGGTCAACTGTCTGGAGACTCCGTCAATGATGTATTTCGAGTGAAGCGCTGATGTTTTTTCTTTCATGCCGTTGGAATATGTCCGTAAATTTAGGTAAATTTGAGTTCAGTTCAAAAACAACAAGCAGATCTGAACAATAAATGGAACCGTTTTCCAAAAAGAATTATCAGAACAAGGTGGAGGCGATCTTCACCAGATTCCCGTCAGTCCAGAAGGTCCCGTTCAAGGATGCCTACAAGCCGGGGTTGGAGAACATGCTGCGGTTTGAGGAAATCCTCGGCAATCCGCACGAATCCCTGCGGACGATCCACGTGGCCGGCACGAACGGCAAAGGGTCTGTGGCGAACATGCTCGCCTCGGCATTGTCGGCCTGCGGCCTCAAGGTCGGCCTCTACACCTCGCCGCACATCGTGGATTTCCGGGAGCGCATGCGGATCGCCGCCCCGGCGCATGAGCCCGCCGAGGCGGTCGCTGAGCCTGGCGAAACGTACCGGTCGGCCAAGACCGCTTCGACACTCCCTGCGGCCGAAGGACGGTCTGCCGGAACCGCGCGACTGGTGTCCGAGGAATATGTTTACGATTTCCTCTGCCGGTACGAGGCGGACATGGACGCCCTTGGCCTTTCGTTCTTCGAGATCACGACCGGGATGGCCTTCAAATGGTTCGTCGATCAGAAAGTGGATGTGGCCGTGATCGAGGTCGGTCTCGGAGGCCGCCTTGACAGCACGAATGTCATAATCCCCGATCTCTCGATAGTCACGGGCATCGCGTTGGATCATTGCGCCCTGCTGGGGAACACATTGGAGGCGATCGCCGGCGAGAAGGCGGGAATATTCAAGAAAAATGTCCCCGCCCTTGTCGGGGAGTTCCTTCCGGAGACGCGCCCCGTGTTCGAGGCCAGGGCCGCGGAGACCGGATGTCCGCTAAAATTCGCCGAGGATGCCGAACCGGAGCTTTGGTATAGGAGCGGTGAGATCTTGAGGGAGATGGATCTTCGCGGCAAGTACCAGAGGAGAAATCTCCGGACCGCGCTCGCCGCCATCGACATGTTGAAGAACATGCCGGAATATTCCGGTCTGTCGGATTCCGCGGCGGTGGTCTCCGCGATAGTCCGCACGGCATCCAGGATGGGCTTCCACGGACGTTGGGAACGGCTTTCCCTCCAGCCGTTCATCATCGCGGACATCGGCCACAATCCGGCGGCGCTGAAAGAGAACTTCGCCCAGCTGGAGTCGATGGTGTCGGAGGGGGAGTGTTCCTCCCTGATTCTGGTCTATGCGGTGATGGCCGACAAGGATCTGGACGGCATCATGCCGTTGATTCCGGTGGACGCCACCTGCATATTCACGAATCCTGAGATCAGCCGCGCCCTTCCGGAGAAGGAACTGACAGCGCGCTACCGCGCCTTCTGTGCGGCGAACGGAAGGCCTGCAGGCCGCATCTACGACGCTCCGGATGTCCGTCAGGCTCTTTCGATGGCGATAAATCTGGCCCGTGAGACCTCCCGCAAGCCGGACAGTTCCGGCATTTCGTTCCCGCTGATCTATGTCGGCGGCAGCACCTACCTTGTCAGCGAGGCCGTGCAGATCCTGGGCAATCGCTCAGATGTCTCCGAAAATCCTGCTTCGGGCCAGCAGGCACGCCCCGACAGCACCGGACATGTCGCCTAAGGAGGACGTGGCGATGTGGACGTTCTGGCTCATCAGCCTGAGGGAGTATTTCCGGATCGCCAGTTCTGCCGGTTGGAGAAAGTCGTAAGGCTTGGCCTGCGACAGGGTTCCCCCGAGGATGATCGCCTCGGGATTGAACAGATTTATCAATCCTGCTATCTGACGCCCGAGTTCCGTCCCCGTCTGGCTGATCAGCTCGATGCAGAGAGGGTCCTCGTTCTCCGCGGCGTCAAGGATGTCCCTGGTCGTTATTTCCGTCCTTCGCACCACCTTCGGGGACAGGATGGAAGACTCCCCGCCGTTGATGCGCTCTATGAGTTTGCGGTGTATCGCGCGGCCCGAGACTTCGGTCTCGATGCAGCCTTTCTTCCCGCAATGGCAGAGGACATTGTTGTTGTACATGTTGATGTGGCCGAACTCTCCGCTGAAGCCGTTCTTTCCGTAGTACAGCTTGCCGTCAAGGATGATTCCGAGTCCGAGACCCCAGCCGATGTTGATGAAGAGGACGTCCTTGTACTTCTTGTTCAGTCCGGACACATATTCGCCGAAAGCCATCGCCTTCGTGTCGTTCTCTATGAAGGTCTCCACGCCGAACCTTGAGCTGAGGTACTCCGCCAGCGGGGTGTCGCCCATGTCCTCGAAATGGAACATGGTGGAACTCGTCCCGGAGCGGCTGTCCACCCGTCCGGGGATGTTCAGGTTCGCTCCCGCGATTCTTGTCCTCCGGCTCTCTTCCAGTGATCCGATGAACGAGGTCACTCTTTCGCAGAGGTTGTCGAAAGTCTCGTAGGTGTTCTCGAAGCGGAAGTCGGTGTGCTTTTCCAGATTCACGACATTCCCGGAGAAATCGCTCAGGGCTATGTTGAGGGTGAATGTCCTCATGTCGATGCCAAGAAAATAGCAGGAGTCGAGATCGATTCCGTAGCGCACCGTCCTCCTGCCTTTCGTGTGCAGGTTCACCCGTTCCTTCTCGTTGATGACGCCGCCCTCCAGCAGCTCCGAGACGTACTTGGAGATCGTGGTGGGGCTGTACCCCGTGTCCGCCGTGATTTCCGCTATGGTGAAATCCCCGCTGTGCATCACTTGCCTGAGGATGCACCTCCGTATCGTGCCTCCCACCGAATGGTCGTCCGGATTCCTTTTGAATTGTGTCAGCATCTTTTCCGTACTTTTCCTTCAAACGCAAAGATAGTTCATTATGTTTAATAATCTCCGTCTCTGACGAAAACTTAATAAGAATTATTCCAAATGTTTTGTGAATATGGTTGTGCTGGAGGGGTATTTTAAATTATTTGAATTAAGGGATAATGATCTTCGCTTATGGTTTTATTGGGAATATATTATTAATATAAAGGTTGTTATATTGGATCA
>CAVIGZ010000017.1:11366-29801 GCA_963642565.1 Bacteroidaceae bacterium
ACTTACTGATGTTCCGTTAAAAATATATTCAATCAAAATTTTTAAAGCGGAATTATTAAATAATATTTGTAAAAATGCGTAAAACTCCATACTTTTACGCCGAACCACATGATGACGTAATTTGAATCCTGTAGAACCACGCGGAACTGACAAGAATTGTTTTTTATTGACTGATAACCTTTTATGTTTGTTATAAATTTTTTCTCAATGTTTTCCACAAATCAGAACAGAATCATTCGTTGTGTCCTGACTTTGCTGCTTGCTCTTGTGGCATTCACGGCACAAGGACAGAGGAACACGGCGGTGACGGGTGTCATCAAAGACACTCAAGGCCCGGTTCCCGGGGTGTCCATCATTGTCAAAGGGACATTGAACGGAACAACAACCGATGTTGACGGAAATTTCTCTCTGAATGTCAATGACAAGGACATTCTGCAGATTTCCTGCATCGGTTATGTCCCTCAGGAGATTGTCTGGAACGGACAGCCTTCCCTTGAGATCACCTTGGAGTCAGACCTTCAGAAATTGGAGGATGTCGTTGTCGTGGGTTTCGCCACTCAACGGAAAGTCGATCTGACAGGAGCCGTCTCACAGGTAAAGATGGAGGATGTTCTTGGGGACAGACCTCTTGTCAGTGCCTCGGCTGCCTTGCAGGGCGCCATGCCTGGATTGATGGTCTCCGGTTCGTCATCTCCCGGACAGGCGAAAAGCTTCAACATCCGAGGCACGTTGTCCATCAACGGAGGCTCGCCTCTGGTTCTTATCGACAATGTCGAGGGAGACATCAACAGCCTTAACCCTGATGACATCGAAAGCGTCTCCGTCCTCAAGGATGCGGCCTCTTCGGCCATCTATGGAGCCAGAGCGGCGGGCGGGGTGATTCTTGTCACGACCAAACGCCCGAAGGACAACACTGCGTTCAAACTCAACTACAGTTTCAGTCAGGGTTGGGAGAACACATTGACTAGACCGGTTCAGGCATCGCTTTCGGATTACATTTCAGCTTACGAAGAGGCTGGCTTCTCATCCCAGTATTGGGCGGGAAACGGTCAGATAAGCGAATGGAAGAATCTGCTTTCGCAGTACAAGGCCGGAACGCTTGCCGGCGTTTACGACAACGGCATCTATCAGGCACAGGACGGCAGTGTCTATTATCTTAAGGAAGGTGACGTGGCCGGCAACGCCCTTGGCACAGGTTGTCTTTCCAATCACGCGGTCTCCGTCACGGGCGGAACCGACAGGCTTCGTTTCCGGGTGTCCGGCAACTACGGCTACGAGAACGGACCGATGATCACGGACAAGGACAAATACGTCAGAAAGGCGATTTCCTCATTTGTTTCAGGAGATGTCACGAAATGGCTGACCCAGGAATTGACGATGTACTACACGGACATCAGGAAAACCGCCCTTTCCAACAACATCCGCGACCCGTATGCGACAAGGCTTATCAATTGGTATCCTGAAGGCTACATGCCTAAGGAGATCATCGGTACAAGTGAGGATCTGATCATAGATTCTCCTAAGAACTCCTATCTTGTGTCTCCGACATCCACGGCCACGAACTCGATTCCACGCATCCAGTCAAAGACGATCATCCGTCCTTTGAAAGATTGGGAGATCATTGCGGAGTACACTTACAATCAAGACTCCTACAAGTACAATAACTACTCGGGCATCACTCGTTACGCTGACGTCCAGTTGGCTGTGAAGACCACCCCTACCGATCCTACCAGGGATCTGTACACGATCAATTCGTACACGACCAAGTACAATGCGTTGAACCTTTACACCAACTACAAGCTGAATGTTGGCAGGCATGCCATGACGGCGATGGTCGGCTTCAATCAGGAAAGTTATGACTATGCCGGTTTGAACACGTCGATCGAAGGGCAGTCCGTGCCGACGGTTCCTTCCTTTGGCGGAGGTACCGGAATCAAGAACATCGGCGACAGCTATTCTGAATATTCCATCAGGGGTATGTTCGCCCGCCTGACGTACAACTACGACGACCGTTACCTTTTGACAATGAACGCCCGCTATGACGGATCCTCAAAGTTCCCGAAGGAAAACCGCTTCGGACTTTTCCCGTCAGTGTCGGTTGGTTGGCGTCTGGGTAAGGAACAGTTCATGGACTGGGCGGACGGCTGGCTTCAGGAGTTCAAGCTCAGGGCTTCCTATGGATCAATCGGAAACCAGAACATCAGTCCGTACGGTTTTGTCGCGTCGATGGGCATCAATGAAGGTACCTACCGGTTGGACAACAATGACAAGACTATCTACATCACCACCCCGGGCCTTATCCGTGCCAACTACACTTGGGAGACCGTCACGACGCTCGACTTTGGTTTCGACTTCTCGGCCTTCAACGACAGGCTCACCTCCACGTTTGACTGGTACAGACGTGACACCAAGGGCATGCTTGCGGCCGGAGCCGAGCTTCCTGCCCTTGTCGGAGCGAGCGCTCCTCTGCAGAACATCGCTGACATGCGGACTGACGGGTGGGAACTGTCCATCGGATGGCGCGACCACATCGGAGATTGGGGCTACCGCGTGAATTTCAATGTCTATGACCACAAGTCCAAGATCACCAAATACAATAATCTGTCAGGATCCATAGACAATTACTATGTAGGGAAATCATTGAACTCCATTTATGGCTACAGGGCGGACGGCTACTATTCCATCGATGACTTTGATCTGGAAAAGGCCAAGGTCGGCACATGGGTGCTTAAAGAGGGTGTCCCGTCCATCAGCGGCTATTCCGTGCAGCCTGGTGATGTCAAGTTCAAGGATCTGGACGGCAACGGAGTGATCGACGCGGGCGGCTCCACCCTTGACAATCCTGGCGATAGGGAAATCATCGGAAATAGCACGTCCCGTTATCAGTTCGGCGGCAATCTGGGAGTCTCCTGGAAGGGGCTTGACCTGAACGTCCTCCTTCAGGGAGTCGGCAAACGTGACTATTGGTTGGGCGGAGCCGCTCTGTTCCCGTTTGCGGCGGCAGGTGCGGACGGCGTTTTCTGGCCGTTGTACTACAACCAGACAGACTATTGGTCGGCGGTCAGCTATGACCCTCAGAGTCCTGACTACATGGTCGCCAGGAATCCGGATGCGAAACTGTTCAGGGTTTATGGTCAGGACGGCAACGCCGGTTCCAACGCCAGAGTGAGCGACAAGTATATTCAGAACGCCTCGTACCTGCGTGTGAAGAATGTCACGCTGTCATATTCATTCCCGTCATCCTTGCTCCGCAAGGTCACATTGGATCAGCTGCGTGTGTATGTGAGCGTGGAGAATCTTGCCACATTCACGTCGTTGCCTAAGGGCTATGATCCGGAAAGCCTTTCATGGTCTTATCCGTTCTATCGCACATGGTCGGTAGGAGCCAGCATAACTTTCTAACAATTAAGAATTATGAGTACAAAAGCATACGTAATCGCAGCGGCGTTACTGGCCGCCGTCACCAGCTTGTTCTCAAGCTGCAATGACGAGTTTCTCGAGAAACTTCCGGTCACAAGCCTCACTGAGAAAAACGCATTTCAGACCTACGATAATTTCAACGCCTACATGAACCCTTGCTACTCATTGTTCACTGATGCCAACATCATGACCAATTTCTCCGGCGGGTCCTATTATTGGGGCGGACAGTGGAGCAGTGATTACTATTCCGGAATAATGACGACAAGGGATAACTCCTTCAATCCTTACGGCTATCAGACAATCACGACGCGAACCACCCACTCATCATGGAATTTCAGCTGGATCCGCAGCATCAACATAATGTTGAGCCATCTTGGCGACGGGACATTGACCGAGGCCGAGCAGCGTCATTGGAGATCTGTGGGCTACTTCTTCCACGCATGGTGGTACATGGAACTCATTGCCAGATACGGTGATGTGCCTTGGGTGAACATTGTCATGACAGATGAGTCGGAGGAAGCCTACATGCCGCGTACTCCTCGCGCGGAGGTTGCCGACAGCATCGTGGCAAGACTTGAATATGCCGCCGCGAACATCGGTGATTCATCCAAGGATGGAGACAACGCCCTGACCGCTGATGCCATAAAGGCCGCATTGAGCCGTTTCCTGCTCCGTGAGGCGACCTGGGCAAAGTACCACGGCTTGAATGAGCCTTATCAGCAGTACCTGGAGAAGTGTCTGACTGTTTCACAGGAACTCATGAACAAATATCCTGCGCTGTACTATGGCAGCGGGAACAACAAATATCCGGCCGCCGGCTATGATGAGGTGATGACATCTGAGGATCTGACCGGAAAGCCGGGCATCATCATGTTCAAACAGTATTTCACCGGAATCCTGATGCATCGCTTCAGTGATCTGGTTCATGTGGAGGCGCATCGCGCGGACGCCCCGCAGCAGACTGTTGACATGTTCCTTATGAAGAACGGCAAGCCGATCGGCAACTCGGATTCCGGGTTCAAGGGTGGAGAAGGAAAGGATCTTTGGGACTATTATTCAGAGCGAGATCCTCGTCTGCACATCAATTTCCAGCCACCGGCACAGGCCAGGGTGACAGGGAACAATCCGTCTGCGGACAATGTGACCACTTTCAAGAAATGGACATTCTGGAAGGCAGGTGAAAGCCTTAATGATAAAGGCAAATTCACTATTACGGAGGAATACGAGCGGAAGTTCCGTGAGTACATCGACTACTTCGGCCCGAATGTGTTCTGCGAGAACGGAACCGGCGACGAGTCCATCGGCTGCAAGAGACTGCCTGGTCATAACTGGGGAGGCTCCATGTCCCACAGTGCTCCTAACATCACGGGTAATGGAATCCAGATGGACAACTACATGCGCTGCTGGACAGGTTATTTCTTCTGGAAGCACTACACGAGTTGGGAAGTCGGCAGCAACAGCAATTACCAGACATCTGACAAGCCGATCTTTACGATTGAAGAGGTTCTTTTGAATTATGCGGAGGCCGCTTACGAACTGGGGCGCTTTGACCAGGGAGTCGCTGACAAGACCATCAACCTGCTCCGTGACCGCGCGGAAGTAGCAAGAATGGTTGTGGCGGACATCACCGCTGACTTCGATCCCGACCGGGACAAGGGAACCTCTTCCTGGACCCGCGGCTATGATGCCAAGACCAACTATGAGGTTTCTCCTGTCCTTTGGGAAATCAGACGCGAGAGGATGGTGGAGCTTATGGGGCAAGGCTTCAGCTTTTATGACATCAAGAGATGGCACAAGGCTCCGTATTACGTGAACAGGCAGCCATGTGGAGCATGGCTCACGGCCAAGAATGTTCCTTACGGTACGGGAGAGTACACCGGACAGTTCGTGAATTACAATGAAATACGTGAAAAGGGCTATTCCGAAGCCTATGGCAACGATAAGGGAAGCGGCTGGATCTACACAAAGCACGGCCCGCTGTCAGTAGGGAAAGGATGGCTTGACACTTACTATCTGGATCAGGTGCCTACCCATGAGATAAACATGAATCCTGCACTCACTCAGAATCCGGGTTACAACGAACTTTTCGGAATCGGTGAATAATCCTTATTGAAACCTGTTATGTGGGATGACCTGAAATCACCATTTAGGGTCATCCCTCTTCTGTAGAAACCTTCAAAAAATAACCAGCATCATCTTTTTCATGTTTCTTAATAAACGCCAAAGGGCTTGATAATGGCTTCTTACAAAGACAAGATATGCAAAAGATCAAAGGACTGATAGACGCTCCGTTCACACCGATGCTTGAGAACGGTGACGTCAATGTGGAACCGATTCCCGCCTATGCGGCGATGCTGGCGAAGAACGGTCTGAAAGGGGTGTTCATCAACGGCTCCTCCGGAGAAGGGTACATGCTCACCCCGGACGAGCGGATCATGCTTGCGGAGAAATGGATCGCTTCCGTTCCGGAGGGGTTCAAGGTGATAGTGCATGTGGGAAGCTGCTGCCTCCGCGAAAGTCAAAGACTGGCCGCCCACGCGGCTTCGGCCGGTGCCTGGGGAATCGGTGCGATGGCTCCGCCTTTCCCGAAGATCGGCAGGGTCGAGGAACTCGTCAGGTACTGCGGGACGATTGCCGCCGCCGCACCGGATCTGCCTTTCTACTACTATCATATTCCCGCATTCAACGGAGCCTACCTTCCGATGCTGGATTTCCTGAAGGCCGCGGATGGCCGCATCCCTAACTTCGCCGGGATAAAGTACACGTTCGAAAGCCTTTACGAGTACAACCAGTGCCGGCTCTACAAGGACGGAAAGTTCGACATGCTGCACGGTCAGGACGAGACGATCCTTCCGTCGCTGGCCCAGGGCGGCGCTCAGGGCGGAATCGGAGGCACGACCAACTACAACGGCCGCGAACTTGTGGGCATCATCGAGGCCTGGAACCGCGGAGACCTTGAGACCGCGCGGGAGAAGCAGAACTTCGCCCAGGCGGTGATCAACGTCATCTGCAACTACCGCGGCAACATCGTGGGAGGAAAGCGCATCATGAAGCTCATCGGTCTTGACCTCGGCCCGAACCGTGTGCCGTTCCGCAACATGACCGCGGAGGAGGAGACTGCGATGAAGTCCGAACTGGAGGCCATCGGCTTCTTCGAGCGCTGCAACCGTTTCTAACAATTTCAGGTACATGGAAGACAACAACTATTTCTCCCGTTGGGCTGCCAAGTACAGATCCGATCTTCTGGACAACATATTCCCGTTCTGGTTCGAGCACGGTGTTGACCGTGAGCACGGCGGGTACTACACTTGCGTGGACCGTGACGGGACTCTGTACGATCCGACAAAGCCGGTGTGGTTCCAGGGACGCTTCGCCTACATTCTGGCCTATGCGTTCAATCACATCGAGAAAAGGCAGGAATGGCTGGATGCCTGCCGGAGCGGGCTGGACTTCATCGAGAACCATTGCACTGACACGGACGGCAGGATGTTCTTCGAGGTGACCGCGGACGGAACGCCGCTCCGCAGGCGCCGCTACCTGTTCTCCGAGTGCTTCGCAGCGATTGCGATGGCGGAATATTCATTGGCGTCCGGTGATCCTGAATACGCCCGCAAGGCCTTGGACCTGTTCCGTCTGATTCTCCGGTACAGGAACACTCCCGGACTTCTGGAGCCTAAATACCTTCCGGCCTTCAGGACCAAGGGGCATTCCCTTTCAATGATCCTTGTCAACACGGCGCTGGTCATCAGGCAGGTGATTCAGGACGGGTCGCTGGACCGCCAGATAGACGAGTCTGTCCGGGAGATAGCCAAGGATTTCATTCACCCGGAGTTCAAGGCTCTTCTGGAGACGGTAGGCCCTGACGGGGAGTTCATCGACACGTCCGCCGGCCGGACGATCAATCCGGGACATTGCATAGAGACCTCCTGGTTCCTGATGGATGCCGCGCGGGCCCGCGGCGGCGACGAGGCCTTGGTGAGGACCGCTCTTCAGATCCTCGACTGGTCATGGGAATGGGGCTGGGACAAGGACTATGGCGGGATCATCAATTTCCGTGACTGCAAGGGATTCCCTCCTCAGGATTATTCGCAGGACATGAAGTTCTGGTGGCCGCAGACGGAGGCTGTGATCGCGTCCCTGTACGCTTTCAGACTTACCGGCGATGAGAAGTACCGCAGGATGCACGAGATGGTCAATGACTATCTTTACGCCCATTTCCCTGACCCCGAGTACGGAGAGTGGTACGGCTACCTTCACCGGGACGGAACCGTGGCGCAGCCTGCCAAGGGCAACCTGTTTAAAGGTCCGTTCCACATCCCCCGCATGCTGATGCGCGCGCACGGGCTGTGTTCGGAAATATTTCCTATCTTTATGACATCATGAAACACAGAATGCTTCTTTTGCTGGCGGCCCTTCTGTCGCTGCCTTCGGTTCTTCTGGCGTCGGACTCTCTTTGGGTCCGCTGCCCGCAGACTCCGATTCTCATTGACCGCACGGACAATGTCCTGTTCCGGCTTCGCGTCCCGGACGCCAAGCCCGGCGACGTGCTGGAGTCTGTCACGGTGGAGTTCGACGGGAAGCCGGATTTCGGGTCCGTCGCCGAACTTCGTCTTTTCTATTCGGGAACGGAGGCGGTGCGGCGTCAGGGCGTGCATTACAGTCCGGTCGAGTACATCTCCTCCCATGATGTCTGGAACACGCGGTCCGCAAACCCCTCCTATTCAGTGCTTCAGGAGCAGACGGACCGGATAGGGCGCAAGGTTGTCCTCCATTCAGGGCAACGGATGACAGGAGGGATCAACTATTACTGGGTGAGTGTACGGATGGATTCCAAGGCTTCTCTCCTGACAGGATTGAAGGCCAGGATCTCGGAGGCCGTGATAAACGGGACCAAGGTCCCTCTTGCCGGTGACCGGCAGTCTGTGATCCGCCGGATGGGCTACGGAGTACGCCACGCCGGTGATGACCATTCCAAGGCTTACCGTATTCCTGGACTGGTCACGACAAATTCCGGAAGTCTCATCGGGGTCTATGACGTGCGCTGGAACAACAGCGCCGACCTGCAGGAGCGCATCGACATAGGTGTGAGCCGGAGTACGGACAAGGGACAGACCTGGGAGCCTATGCGCATAGCGATGTCTTTCTCCGATGCCGACGGCCTTCCTTCCGGCCAGAACGGGGTCGGAGACCCGGCCGTGCTGGTCGATGAGAACACCGGAACCGTCTGGGCGGTGGCCGTCTGGACCCACGGGATGGGCAACGGCAGGGCCTGGACGAACTCCATGCCGGGGATGGAGCCGATCGAGACCCCGCAGCTTATGCTTGTGCGCAGCGATGACGACGGCCGCACATGGAGCAAGCCGGTCAATGTCACAAAACAAGTGAAGGACCCTTCGTGGTGTTTCCTTCTTCAGGGTCCCGGCCGGGGCATAACCATGCGTGACGGCACGTTGGTGTTCGCCATTCAGTTCATTGACAAGGACAGGATGCCGCATGCCGGCATAATGTACAGCAGGGACCACGGGGAGACATGGAATATTCACAATCCCGCCCGTCCGAACACGACGGAGGCCCAGGTCGCCGAGGTCGAGCCGGGAGTGCTGATGCTGAACATGCGGGACAACCGGGGAGGGGCGCGCGCCGTGATGCTCACCGAGGACCTGGGACGCACTTGGACGGAGCATGTGTCGCACAGGACGGCCCTGCGCGAGCCGGTCTGCATGGCAAGCCTGATCTCCGTGCCGGCTCGGAAGAACTCGTTGGGCAAGGACCTGCTGCTGTTCTCCAACCCGGACACCACCGACGGACGCTGCAACATCACGATAAAGGCCAGCCTCGACGGAGGCGTGACGTGGCCTTACAGCCTGTTGCTCGACGAGGAGAAAGGCTGGGGCTACTCCTGCCTCACGATGGTTGATCCGGAGACGGTGGGAATCCTGTACGAGTCGAGCGTGGCCCACATGACGTTCCAGTCCGTGAAATTGAAAGATATTGTAAGATGAGACTTCAACTGACATTTTTTATTGTACTGTCGGCCTTGACCGGTTGCGTCGGCCTTGACCGGGAGCCTGTGCTGCTCCCTGTGCCGCAGGAAGCGGCGTGGACGAAGGGTGATTTCCAAGGAAGTGAGGTGAATCTGACCGGGGAGCCTTCCATGACGGGAATGGTGCGGGACTGGCTGGATGAGCATGGAGTGAAGTGTTCGGAGACTGCCGCCGGACAGGTGGAAGTCGTGCGGGTGGAACGGATCGACAAAGCGGCCGTCAATCAGGATGAAGCCTACAGGCTGACCGTCTCTTCCGGTTCGGTCAGCATAGAGGCTGTGACCGAAAGAGGAGCCTATTGGGCGGTCCAGACACTGCGCCAGCTGGCGGAGAAGACAAAGAGAGGCATAAGGATCCCTTGCTGCGTGATCACCGACTGGCCCGCGTTCAGGATCAGAGGCTTCATGCACGACACGGGACGCTCGTACATTGATCCGGAAGAGATCAAGCATGAGATAGAGCTTCTTTCCCGCTACAAGATCAACACCTTCCACTGGCATCTGACGGAGAATCAGGCCTGGAGGCTCGAAAGCAGGATCTACCCGCAGCTCAACTCTCCGGAGAACATGACCCGTCACCAGGGATGCTGCTACACCTGGGATCAGGTACGTGACATCCTTGATTGCTGCCGCAGACATCAGGTGCTGCTTATTCCCGAAATAGACATGCCGGGCCACAGTGCCGCCTTCGTCAGGACTTTCGGATGTGACATGCAGAGTCCCAAGGGGAAGGCGATCCTGAAGGAACTTGTCTCAGAGGCCTGTGAACTTTTTACGGAAGTCCCTTATTTCCACATAGGTACGGATGAGGTCCATTTCTCCGACCCTGGTTTTGTCCCGGAGATGGTGGCCTTCGTGCGTTCCAAGGGCAAGAAAGTGATCTCGTGGAATCCTGGTTATGAATATGCTCCCGGAGAGATCGACATGACCCAGCTCTGGAGCTACCGCGGCAAGGCGCAGCCGGGAATCCCGGCCATAGACTGCCGTTTCCACTATGCGAATCATTTTGACTTGTTCGGAGACATCGTGACCCTTTACAACAGCCGGGTCTATGACACGGAACAGGGCAACGAAGACATCGCCGGCACGATCGTGGCCTTCTGGAATGACCACAAACTGCCTGACGATAGGAGTATTCTTACCCAGAACGCATTCTACCCTTACATGCTGGCCATCGCGGAGCGGTCCTGGCTCGGAGGAGGAAGCGAGTATTTCAACGGGAACGGCGTGATCCTCCCGTCAGACACAAGCCGTGTCTTCAGGAACTTCGCTGATTTTGAGCGCCGTATGCTTTGGCACAAGGAACATGCCCTGTCCGGGGAGCCGTTCCCTTATGTCCGGCAGACGGATGTCCGGTGGGCTGTCACCGACGCTTTCCCTAACGGGGGAGACCTTTCCCGTTCATTCCCGCCTGAGGATGGAATCTCCGACAGCTACACCTTCGATGGCAAGGAATATGGGGTTCACCGCGTCACCGGTGCGGGAATATACCTGCGTCACGTCTGGGGAACCACCATCCCGGCTTTGTTCAAGGATCCGGAAGAGAACAGCACGGCCTACGCCTACACGTGGGTATATTCACCGAAACCTCAGGATGTGGGGATGCTGGTCGAATTCCAGAACTACAGCCGCTCGACGGATGATCTGCCGCCTCCGCAGGGGAGCTGGGACTTCAAGGGCAGCCGGATCTGGCTGAACGATAAGGAGCTGCTCCCTCCGGTCTGGACCAACACCTACAGAGAGAAAACCACTGAGATCGATTTGGCCAATGAGAATTGTACAGGCCGTCCTCCTATGCCGGTCCATCTGGACAAAGGCTGGAACAAAGTGTTCATGAAATTGCCGGTCGGACGTTTCACCACGCCCCAGACGAGGCTGGTCAAGTGGATGTTCACGGCTGTGTTCGTCACGCCGGACGGAAAAGGGGCGGTGGAAGGGTTGACATATTCACCGGATAAGATGGTGATTCCTAAAAAATAATTTGGTGCTTTGCTCGTCTTTTTGCTCTGAATTTATTTGCTCATCATTACATAAGGTAGTTGATTATGAGACGATCGATCTTTGTTTTCATTGTGTCGCTGACGCTCCTGCCGCTTGCCGCCCGGGAGCGGATCAAGGTGGCATGTGTGGGCAACAGCGTCACTTACGGCTACGGGCTGGAGCAGCAGGCCTGCGGCGGTCTCGGGATGCCGGAAACATATTCGGACGGAATGGTCCTGCAACGTGGGCGTTCTCTGGAAATAAGCGGAACCGCCGATGCCGGTGAAAGGGTGACGGTCCGCATCGCCGGTCAGAAGAAGAGCGCCGTGGCAGGTCCTGACGGAGCATGGAGCGTCTGTCTCGATCCTCTGTCCGCGGCCACGGGGCTGACTTTGAGCGTTTCCACGCCGAAGCGTCACCTGCGGTACAATGATGTCGCCGCCGGAGAGGTCTGGGTCTGCTCCGGGCAGTCGAACATGGCTTTCCTGACGAAGTCGATGACCCCGCAGGAGCGTTCCGAGGCTCTGGAGACGGCAGGGAGGCAGGAAAAGACAGTCCGCCTGTTCAACATGAAGCCAAGATTCCACACCGGCAATGTTGTCTGGAATAAGGCTGAATGTGATTCTCTGAACCGTCAGCAGTACTTCACTCCCGCCGTTTGGGAGCATAGCTCTGCCGCCGCGGACTCCTTCTCGGCTGTAGGCCTTGCCTTCGGTCAGATGCTCGCGGATTCCCTTGACGTACCTGTCGGATTGATTCTCAACGCCGTGGGCGGATCCCCGGCGGAATCGTGGATCGACCGCAGGACTCTTGAGTTCGAGTTCCCCGACATCCTTTACGACTGGCTGCGCAATGATTTCATCCAGCCATGGGTGCGTGAGCGCGCCGCGTTGAACATAAAGGCTGCCGAGAATCCTTTCCAGAGGCACCCTTACGAGCCGTGCTATCTTTTCGAGACCGGTGTGGAGCCGCTCGGACGCTTCCCTGTCCGTGGGGTGGTCTGGTACCAGGGAGAGTCGAACGCCCACAACATCGAGGCGCACGAGCGTCTGTTCCCGCTTCTTGTCCGGAGCTGGCGTTCCTGGTGGGGCGATCCGGAACTGCCGTTCCTCTTTGTCCAGCTTTCAAGCCTGAACCGCCCGAGCTGGCCTTGGTTCAGGGACAGCCAGAGAAGGCTTGCCGGTACCGTGCCTTATTGCGCGATGGCG
This sequence comes from Bacteroidaceae bacterium, assembly GCA_963642565.1. GTDB lineage: Bacteria > Bacteroidota > Bacteroidia > Bacteroidales > UBA932 > Cryptobacteroides. Next base: position 24,018 of record CAVIGZ010000017.1, read on the forward strand.
GTCAGCAGCGACAGGGGAGACTCCCTTGACGTGCACCCTCGCCGCAAACTGGATGTCGGAAGACGTCTGGGGATTCAGGCTCTTTACAATGTCTATGGCGACAGGGACGTTGTCCCGTCCGGCCCTGAGATCAAATCCGCCAGGCTGGAAGGGGACAGGGTCGTGCTTGCCTTCGGTTGGGCTGACGGACTCCGGTCTTCCGACGGACAGAGTCTCCGCACTTTCGAGCTGGCCGGAGAGGATGAACAGTTCCGTCCCGCCGAGGCTTCAGTGGAAGGGCAGGAGGTCCGACTGCGCTGCCCTGAAGTCGCCGATCCCAAGTGGGTGCGCTACGGCTGGCAGCCTTTTACCCGGGCCAATCTGGTGAACGGCGCCCTCCTGCCTGCGTCCACTTTCCGGATGAATGTCGAATAGCTTTTTTTAGAAGCTGAAAACAGCAACATGCATGCGGACGATTGTCCGCTTGTGAGAGTATGGTAAAAGTTTCGGAATATGGAACGTACTGAGAACGGCAGGATCTACCCGTGGGTGGTGGTCGGCTTGTTGTGGGTGGTGGCGTTGCTTAACTACATGGACCGCCAGATGCTTTCGACGATGCGCGGCGCAATGCAGATGGACATCGCGGAGCTGGAGTCCGCCGTCAATTTCGGCAGACTGATGGCGGTCTTCCTCTGGATCTACGGCCTGATGAGTCCGGTGGCGGGGGCCGTGGCCGACCGCATAAGCCGCAAGTGGTTGATTGTCGGGAGCCTTGGCGTCTGGTCAACGGTGACCCTGCTGATGGGCTATTCATCCACATTCTCCCAGGTCTATTGGCTTCGCGCCCTGATGGGGGTCAGTGAGGCTCTGTACATTCCGGCCGGACTGTCGCTCATCGCGGACTACTTCACCGGTTCGGCCAGAAGCCTTGCCATCGGGATCCACATGACCGGACTCTATGTCGGACAGGCGGCGGGCGGCTTCGGAGCCACGGTCGCCTCCGCGTTCTCGTGGCAGACCACATTCCACTGGTTCGGCATGATCGGCATCGCCTATGCTTTCATCCTGATCCTGTTCCTGCATGACAAGCGCCGTGAGCCGAGTAGTGACGCCGCGGCCCGGACCGGGACGAAACGGGAGCCTGTCTGGCGCAGTTTCGTCCTTATCTTCTCCAATGTCGCCTTCTGGGTGCTGCTCTTCTATTTCGCCTCCTCGTCCCTTCCGGGCTGGGCCACGAAAAACTGGCTGCCTACCCTTTTCGCCGAGAATCTGAATATCCCGATGTCACAGGCCGGCCCGATCTCCACATTCACCATCGCCTTCTCCTCGTTCATAGGGGTGATGGTCGGAGGTCCGCTTTCCGACCGCTGGGTGAAGCGCGATCTTCGCGGGCGCATCTATGTGAGCGCGCTTGGCATGGCCATGATGATCCCGGCCTTGATTCTGATCGGGTTGGGAGACAGCATGGCCGCGGCCATAGGTGCCGGGCTGTGCTTCGGAGTGGGCTACGGAATGTTCGACACCAACAACATGCCGATCCTGTGCCAGTTCGTGCCGTCGCACCAGAGAGCGTCCGCCTACGGGTTGATGAACATGACGGGCGTGTTCGCCGGAGCCGTCATCACCAAGACCCTCGGCCATTGGGCCGAGAACGGGAATCTTGGCGTTGGATTCGCCCTGATGGCTGCGCTGCTTGTCCTGGCTCTTTCCATGCAGCTGATCATCCTGAAACCCAAGACTGACAACATGCAGTAGGGGATGCGCGAAGCCTCGGGTGACGAAAAACTCAAAAAAAGTTTGAAAAAATTTGCGGTAATCAAAAAAAGTAGTACCTTTGCACCACCCGAACGGAGAACAACGGGAAACGCTTCGGGAGCTTAGCTCAGTTGGTTCAGAGCGTCTGCCTTACAAGCAGAGGGTCGGGGGTTCGACTCCCTCAGCTCCCACCAAAAAAGACCTTGTCAGGATTTCTGATGAGGTCTTTTTCCGTTTGTTGAAATTTGACTAAATTTGGTAATGGCCGTGGTTCACGGGTGAGGGGAGCAGGGGTAAAACCCTGTGTTCGGGTGCGCCCGGGACTTGATCCCGGGTTTTGGACCGGAGCTGCCTGTGGCCGCCTGCTTGCAAGGATTTAGATTTTAAGAATATGGATGACAATAACAGGAAACTCTACCCGTTGAGCTTTGCGGATGAGTGTGCGGATGTTCCTTGGGGACATGTCAGCTACCAGATCGCCGACCTTGGGTTCAAGGATTCGATGATTGACAACGGCTGGTTCGGAGGCAACACTCTGAGCGAGCTGATGGGGACATATCTGGAGAGGGTCGTCGGGGATGATGTGTTCGAGTTCTACGGTCTTCAGTTCCCCGTGATGGTGAAGGTCATGGATGTGACCGGCTGGCAGCCCCTGCAGATGAACGCAGCCGATGACGTGGCTGCGGAAAGGTACGATTCGTTCGGCAAGACCGCCCTTTGGTACGTTCAGGACGCCGCTCCCGGCTCCGAATTGCTGCTGGGCTTCAACCGCGACGTCGATCCGGCCGAATTCTACACCAGATGCCAGGACGGGACGGTCAGGGAGGTTCTGAACATCGTCAGGCCGCATAAGGGTGAAGCGTACCTGATCAAGCCCGGGACGGTTTTCGCCGCCGGTCCGGGGCTGAAGATAGTCGAGATAGCCGAGAGTTCGGAACTCGCCTTCAGCCTCCACGATTTTGGCGAGGGACTTCCCGATTCGGAGGAACTGTCGCTTGAAGAGGCGTTCGATCTTATTGATTTCAAGAAACATGTCCCTGAATCTGTGGCCGGGGACAGCAAGCTGGCGGTCTGCCCGGAATTTGTGGTGACAAGACTCGATCTGAAGGACGGCCTGCACATATTCTCGGAACTTCCGGGCAGTTTCGCCGTCTATTACTGCGTCTCAGGAGAGGCCGCGGTGCAGGTACCGTCAGAGAACGGCAAAGGCTCCGGGAGCGTGGAGTCATATTCATTGAAAGCGGGGTGCTCCATTCTTGTGCCGTCCGAGTTGAACGACTTCTTCCTCATCCCTGCGGCACGTGGCACCGTACTGCTGGAAACCCTTGTGGAGAAGCGTCTTGTGAAGGATTCCTACACGGATCAGGAGGTTGAGCCCGGTTCTTTGGCCGGGGCCGAGGCTCCTGACCCTCACATCCGGGAGTGGAATGGATAAGAGAATGCCTGGCGGTGAATATTCTACCGCATGCGGCTGTTTTCTCATGAAATTGACTGTTGACCATGGCAGACACTGAAAGAATAGACAAGGTCCTCTGGGCCATCCGTGTGTTCAAGACCCGCACCGACGCCACGGATGCCTGCAAGGGCGGCAAGGTCAAGATCGGCGGAGTGAACGCCAAGCCTTCCAGAATGCTGAAGGCGGGCGAGGTGGTTGAGATCCGCAAGGGAGCGGTGCAATATTCCTACAGGATCAAGCGGCTGACCGATCATCGCCTCGGTGCGAAACTGGTTCCGGACTATGCCGAGAACCTCACCCCTCAGTCCGAACTGGACAAACTCAAGGCTCCTGTCGAGACTTTCTTCCTGCGCCGGGACCCCGGTGCAGGCCGCCCGACGAAGAAAGACCGCCGCGCGATGGAGGATGCCTGGGACGAGGTTGACTACAGCGCCGCCCTCGGTGAGATTCCGGACGACATAGCCGAACGCTTCGGCTTTACCGAAGAAGACCTGTAGCCGTGCAGGGAACAGGTCTTCTTCAGTGAATAAAGCATCGCCGCCTTCCGGATGACCGTCGCAAGGCGACTTGCATCACACTTTCGCCGGCTTGGCTTCTATATGGAGAAAGCGTCGAATCCTCCGTCAACGACGTTCACGGTGCCTGTCACGGCCTTCGAGGCGTCGCTGGCGAGGTAGTGGAGGGTGCCGAGCAGCTCCTCCGGCTCAAGGAAGCGGCCGATAGGGGTGTGGGCCAGAATCGTGTGGGAGCGGTCCGTGAGGGATCCGTCCTCATTGGTTAGAAGGGCGCGGTTCTGGTTCGTAAGCAGGAATCCGGGAGCGATCGCATTGACTCTGAAACCTTCTCCGAATTTGATGGCGAGCTCGGCGCAGAGGTACTTGGTCCAGTTCGTCACGGCGGCCTTCGCCACTCCGTAGCCGGCCACACGTGTCAGCGGCCGCAGGGCTGATTCGGAGGCGAAATTGATGATGGATCCCTTCCCGGACTTGACCATCGACTTGGCGAAGACCATAGTAGGGAGTATCGTCCCGAAGAGGTTCAGCTCGGTGACCTTCTTCACCGCATCCACATCAAGGTCGAAGATCGTCTTGTCCGGAGGGACAGTCGCGGACGCCATGTTGCCTCCGGCGGCGTTCAGCAGGATGTCAATCCTTCCGTACCTGGCGAGGATCTGCTCGTTGTTCCGCTCAAGGGTGGCCTTGTCGAGGACATTGGTGGGGAAGAAACAGGCCTCCCCGCCGTTCTTGACGATTTCTTCAACGAGGGCCTCTCCGATGGATGAGGCTTTTTCGAGGTCAAGCAGCACGACTTTGCTGCCCTGGGCCGCGAAATATCTGACGATTGTGCTTCCGAGCACACCGCAGGCACCGGTCATCACGACGACCTTGCCTTTGATGTCAAACAAATTCTGTGTCATCTTATTTTTATTTTAGAAACTGTTCATCAAGAGACCGGATGATTCCCTCCTGAATGCCGCGGAGTTCCGCAAGGCTGCGCATGCGGCCGTAGCAGGAGTATCCCGGGTTGGACTTGCGGTTCAGGTCGTCGCACATCTGGTGTCCGTGGTCAGGACGTACAGGGATGCTGACTCCGCGTCTCCGCTCCACCTCAAGCAACGCTTTCATCATCCCGTACATGTCCACGTCTCCTTCCAGAAGGTTTGCCTCGTAGAAATTGCCCTCCGCGTCACGCTTTGTGGTGCGCAGGTGCACGAATCCGACTCTGTCGCCGAACTCCCGCATCATCGCCACGCAGTCGTTGTCGGCCCGTACCCCGAACGAGCCGGTGCAGAGGCACAGCCCGTTTGAGGCGTTCGGCACGGCGGCGACTATCTTCCTGAAATCCTCCGCCGTCGAAAGGATTCGCGGAAGACCCAGCAATGAGTATGGCGGATCGTCCGGATGGATCACCATCACCGAACCGCATTCGTCAGCGACAGGACAGATCTGCCGGAGGAAGAAGATCAGGTTGTCACGCAACTGCTCTTCAGTGACGCCATCGTACCTTGAAAGAGCCTCCCTGAACTGCTCCAGGGTGAAACTTTCCTCGCTGCCTGGCAGCCCTGCGATCATGTTGCGGGTAATCAGCCGGATCTCGTCCCCGTCCATCCGCTCGTAGCGGGCCTTGGCGATGGCGATTTCTTCGGGAGTATATTCATTGAAGGCCGCCTTGCGTCCCAGGATGAACAGGTCGAACGCCATGAACGCCGCCTTCTCGAACCTCAGGGCGCGGGAGCCGTCCGGCATCGGGAACTGAAGGTCGGTCCTCGTCCAGTCGATCACCGGCATGAAATTGTAGGTGATGCACTTGATGCCGCACTCGGCCAGATTGCGGATGCTCTGCCTGTAGTTCTCGATGTAGCGTAGGTAGTCGCCTTCCCGGGTCTTTATGTGCTCATGCACAGGAACGCTTTCCACAACGCTCCATTTCAGACCTGACTCCGCTATGAGGTCCTGTCTCCGGCGGATCTCCTCCACTGTCCAGACCTCGCCGTTAGGAATATGGTGCAGCGCATGGACGATGTCTGTCACCCCCGCCTGCTTGATGAAACTCAGGCTCACAGGGTCATCCGGCCCATACCAGCGCCAGCTTTC
>CAVIGZ010000018.1:0-29792 GCA_963642565.1 Bacteroidaceae bacterium
TTTATCCACAAAAATCCTTCTCAAAACCTTACCAATTTATTTTTTCATCATCACATAAAATCATCATCATACTATGGCAAGCAAGAAAACAATCAAGAGACTATACAACACAGCCGTGATTCTTATCCTGCTCTCGGGCGTGGGGTACGTCTGCTCCCGTTTTGTCCATTTCGGGAGAGTGGAATACACCGATGACGCGCGGGTTGACAGGCACATCGTCCCTGTCAACTCCAGGGTGCAGGGCTTCATAAGGGAAATCCGTTTCGAGGACTACGGCCGGGTGCGTGGGGGCGACACTCTGGTCATCATTGACGATTCTGAATACAGGTTGAGAGTGGCCCAGGCCGAGGCGGATCTGGAAAGGACCCTTTCCGGAAAATCCACAGACGCCGCCGGACTCAAGACCATCGAGAGCAACGTCACGGTGTTTGATTCGGGAATAGAGGAGGCGGCCGAGAATCTGCGCAACGCCGAAAGTGATTATTCACGCTACAAGGCCCTGCTCGCGAAGGATGCCGTGACGCGTCAGCAATATGACGACGTGGAGACAAGGTACAGGACGGCCAAGGCCCGTTACGAGCAGATGCTGCGGCAGCGTAATTCCGCGTCCCTGAGCAGGGACGAGCAGACCGGCCGTCTGGGACAGAGCGCCGCGATGGTGGAAGTCTCGCGTTCCGCCCTCGAACTGGCCAGGCTGAATCTGTCCTACACGGTCATCGTGGCTCCGTGTGACGGCAGGATCGGACGCAGGGACATCCATCCGGGGCAGCTCGTGCAGCCGGGACAGCTGCTGGCGCGCATCGTGGATGACGCGGGTGTCTGGGTCGTGGCCGATTACCGTGAGACACAACTGAAGCATATTTCCGTAGGCAATGAAGTGAGGATCAAGGCTGACGCCATTCCGGGAAAGGAGTTCCGCGGCAGGGTGGAATCCCTTTCGTCCGCCACGGGTTCGGCCTGGCTGTCGGCTCCGGTGAACAACGCCACCGGCAATTTCGTCAAGGTGGAACAGAGAGTCCCGGTGCGCATCGGATTGATTGATTTGGACGACTCTGACCGCGAGAAGCTTCTTGCCGGACTCAACGTGGAGACGGAGGTGCTTTACTGATGTCAGCGCAGACACCGCCTATGGAATTCTCGATGCCGATGTACCGGGAGTTCGTCCCCGGGCGCGTCCGCCCGTGGATCTACGTCTTCTTCGCGATGGTCTTCCAGCTGAGCGGAGGAATATATCTGGGCAACCTTACTCAAATGGCCGGAGCTACATCCTTCATGCGGGAGGACATCATGATGGTCGGGCTTTGCGGCGTTGTGGGAGTCTGCATGCCGTTCCCGTTCCTGTTCCGGTTCAAGTTCAGGTACACCAACAGGCAGCTTCTGTTGAACGCCGCCGCTGTCATCGCCGTGTGCGACCTCCTCTGCATGAAGGTCCACAGTATTCCGCTTCTGTGCCTGATCTCGTTCATCGCCGGATTCTTCAAGCTCTGCGGCACTTTCGAGTGCATGTCCAACATCCAGCTTTGGATGGCTCCGGGACGGGACTTCACAAGATTCTTCCCGTTCCTCTACATCATCGTCATCGGGAATATGAGCCTGTCCTCGCTGATCGCCAACAACATTGCGTATTTCTTCGGTGGATGGCAGGCGATGCACTGGTTCATGATCGGACTTCTGATGGTCGTGATGCTGTGCGTGCTGACATTGACGAGGAACGTGCGGATCATGCCGAAACTGCCGATGATAAGCATGGACTGGCTCGGGTGCGTGCTTTGGTCGCTTACTCTGCTGGAGGCCATCTGGCTGTTCACCTACGGGGAGCATTACAACTGGTTCGACGGAAAGGTGTTCCGTGCGGTCTGCCTGATGTTCGCGGTGACGCTGTGGCTTTGCGTGTCCCGGATGCTGCACATCAGGCATCCCTTCATCTCCCCGAAGGCCTTCACCTACAAGGGAGTGCTTCCAGTCCTTGCACTGTTCGCGGTGTGCGAGCTGATGTCAGCGGGGTCGAAATCGCTCCAGAACGTGTTCCTGTCTTCCGTCCTGGGCTACGGCCAACTGACGATGACAAGATTCTCCGTCATGGAATATGCAGGAGTCGTCACCGGATGCCTGTTCGTGATGTTCTGGATAAAGGTGCTGAAACTGAACTACACACGTCTGCTTACTCTCGGGTTCGGAGCGATGCTATGCTACCACGTCATGATGTATTTCACAATCTCTCCGGACACCGGCATCGCTTCGTTTTACTTTCCGACGGCGTGCAGGACATTCGGTTATGCCGTGTTCTTCGCCGTCCTTACCATCTACCTTGAGGAAAAGATGCCTTTCCAGCACTTCTTCATGGGGCTGACCATCTGCGGTTTCATCCGGAACGGGCTTGTGGAGTCCATCGCCTCGGCGGCATATTCCCGCTCACTTCGCTACCATGTGGCGGACTATGCCGGGCGCTTCATTCCGGGACTGTCTGAAGGACAGCACCTTGAGGGATTGTCGGCGAAGATGGCCGCCCTTTCTCCGATGATGTCAGGAATAAAGACCCTTTTCGGCTGGACCTGCCTTGCCGGCTGCGCCGCCCTGCTGCTCTTCCTTCTGTACGATGTCGAGCCTGTCCGCCGCACCTTCAAGAAGATGCCTTCGTGGAAAGCCGTAGGCCGGAAACTCCGCATCTCCACGGCAGGCCATTGAACAAAGTCTTGATCAGAGTCCCCTTTCGAGAACCTCAAGGCACATGCGGCCGTTGTGGTAGGGGCATTTCCAGAAGCCGGCGCGGTCGTCGGCGGTGTTGGGGGTGCCGTCGGAGCGGAGGCTCCAGTACCATTCGCCGTCCGGACAGATGATGTGGCGGCGGATGAAGGTCCACTCGGCGTCGGCGGATCCGAGCCATTCGGCTTTCCCGGTCTTCCTGTACTGGTTGAGGCACCCTACGACCGTCTCGGCCTGGACCCACCAGTGGCGGTCGGAGTCCCGGCGGCCGGTCGCGGGATCATATTCATAGATCATCCCGCCTTCGGGGGTGAATCCTTCCATCGCGGAGGCGGCGATTTTGGCGCAGACGGCTCCGACCTTGGCGGCCAAGTCCTTGTCGCCCAGTACTTCCGCAGTCTCGTCAAGCAGCCATGAGGCCTCGATGTCGTGGCCGTAGGAAACTGCGGTGGAATGCGGAGTCCAGTCGTCCCCGAAGAAAAGTCCGAGATGTCCGTCGGAGCGGACAATCCTGTCAATGAACATGTTGACGAGACCTTCGAGCCTTTCCCTCAGCCCGGCATCCTTCCACACCCTGTAGAGGTTGGTGTACCCTTCAAGAATATGCAGGTGCGTGTTCATGGTCTTCGCGTCATTCTGGTCCTTGTCGGAAAGGCGCATGTCCCCGATTCCGCCCCACTCGCGGGTGCGGGCCTCGACGTAGCCTCCGCCGACAGGATCGAAACTGTGATCCTCAATGCTGTGATAGAAAGACTTGGCCTGGTCCAAAGCCTCTCCGTCCCCCGTGGCCCTGAAATATTCCGCCAATCCGTAGATGGCGAACGCTATTGCGTAGAACTGCTTTTTCGTGTCCTTGGGCCGGCCTTCGGAGTCAAGGCTCCAGTAGAGGCCGCCATATTCCTTGTCCGTGAAACGGAGGCGGATTTCGTTGAAGGCTCTGGTTGCGGTGTCAAGATATTCCTTTTTGCGGAGTACCCTGTACGCCGAGGCGAAAGTCCAGAGAATGCGGGAGTTGAGGATCGCCCCTTTCTCCGCTCCGGGAATGATGCGGCCGTCTCCGTCCATCCTGCCTAGGAAGCCGCCCCCCGGGTCGGCCATCCGCCGCATCCAGAAAGGAAGGATGTTCCCCTCCAGCTCCGCGAGAATCGATTGTCTGTCCATGACCCCAAAGTTACCATATTCATCCGACAATAATCGGCCTGGCGGCTTAATACGTTAAAAATTTGTTAAAAAAGTATTATATTTGCGCCACCATGTCACAAGTGTTTTCGGAAATATCGGGGCTTTCCCAGAGGGACTGCTTCTACATCGTGGAAAGGCACAAGAAGGAGTTCACCTATCCGCTCCACAGACACAGGGAGTACGAGTTGAACTTCATCCAGAACGCTCCCGGTGTGCGCCGCATCGTCGGGGACAGCGTCGAGACGATAGGGGACTACGACCTTGTCCTCATCGCAGGCGAGAATCTGGAGCACGTCTGGGAACAGGCTTCCTGCAAGTCTCCGGACATCAGGGAGATAACCATCCAGTTCTCCCCGGATCTGTTCAGCGGAGGCCTCATCGGACGGAATCAGTTCGCAAGCATCAGGAAGATGCTGGACAGGGCGAGCCACGGGCTTTCCTTCCCGCTCGGAGCCATCCTGGACGCATATTCCCAGATCAACGCCGTGGTGAATGAGAAGGACAGCTTCGTGCAGTTCATAGGTTGCCTTCATTTGCTCTACATCCTCTCCCGCTGCGAGTCCAAAGAACTGGCCAGCAGCTCGTTCGCCCATTCTCCCAGGGACACCGAGAGCCGCAGGGTGATGAAGGTCAAGGACTACATCAACCAGCACTACGCCGAGGATGTCACGCTCCCCGAGCTGGCGGATCTCGTGGGGATGAGCCCGAGTTCGTTCAGCCGCTTCTTCAGGCTCCGGACGGGCAAGACGCTTTCTTCCTATCTGATTGACATAAGGCTCGGCAACGCCGCGAGGGCGCTTGTGGACACCACGTCCAACGTCTCCGAGATCTGCTACTCCTGCGGATTCAACAACCTGTCCAATTTCAACAGGGTCTTCAAGTCCCGCAAAGGGGTCACTCCGCATGAGTTCCGCTCGATGTACAAGAAGAAAAAGGTCATAGTGTAGCGGAATATTTGCATTATTTATCAAAATTGTATTTGTTTTCGTTTCCTTATGTGCGTAATTTTGCAACATTGACAAAATTAGTGACACTTGAAACGTAATCAATTAATTCTTTCAGTCTTAATCTACTCGTTCACAACGAGTTCGCACATCGGGGGGGGGTATAAGGATCCTGACTTCCCCGGTGGCAGGTGTTGTTCCGGCATTGCCGGAACCGCCGTCCTGTTTTCGACAACGCATGGAAATCGCCTTTCCTCCGGCTTCGATTCTTGGAGCCGGAGCGGATCTGTGTGTCTGCGGGTCGGATATGAAGCAATGAAACAACATATATAATAACGTAAATCTAAAATCTGATAGCATGAAAAGTAAGCTATTGACATGCCTGCTGGTGTTCTTCCTCGGAAGTTCACTGGCGGCTTTGGCTCAGACGAAGACCGTGACCGGTACCGTTAAGGACAAGTCCGGGCTTGGCGTCATCGGAGCCGGAATCCAGGAGAAAGGTACGCAGAACGGTACCATCTCGGACCTGGACGGTAACTTTACAATCACGGTCAAGGACAACGCCGTCCTTGTGTTCTCGTCAATCGGTTATTCCGCGCAGGAAATCTCCGTTTCCGGCAAGACGAGACTCGACGTGGTTCTGGCCGAGGACAATGAACTTCTCGACGAAGTCGTTGTGGTCGGCTACGGTACGATGAAGAAGAGCGACCTTTCCGGAGCCTCGGTCTCCATGAAGGAGTCCGACCTCAAGGGTTCGGTCATCACGAACCTTGACCAGTCGCTCCAGGGCCGCGCCGCCGGTGTGTCCGCCGTGCAGACTTCAGGAGCGCCGGGCTCGTCATCTTCCATCCGCGTGCGCGGGCAGGCGACGGTCAACGCCAATGCGGAGCCTCTGTACGTCATTGACGGAGTCATCGTCCAGGGCGGAGGCAACTCGGGCAGCGACTTCGGTCTCGGCGGCCTCGGCAACGGAAAGGTGTCCACGATCTCTCCTCTTGCCACGATCAACCCTTCCGACATCCTCAGCATGGAGATTCTCAAGGACGCGTCCGCGACCGCGATCTACGGTGCGCAGGGTGCCAACGGAGTGGTCCTCATCACGACCAAGAGAGGAAAGGCGGGCGAGGCGAAATTCACCTACGACGGAATGTTCGCGGTTTCCCGCCAGACCAGCCGCATCGACATGATGAACCTCCGGGAATATGCCGAATACTACAACGACATGGCCTCTCTCGGGGAATATGCCGCCAACTCCTGGTACTCCGATCCGTCAATTCTCGGAAAGGGAACCAACTGGCAGGACGAAATTTTCCGCACGGCTCTCCAGCATCAGCACCAGATCAGCGCCCAGGGCGGTACCGAGAAGGTCCAGTACTACATCTCCGGCTCCTACATGGATCAGGAGGGTACGATCATCGGTTCGGACTTCAACCGTTTCTCGGTGCGCACCAACATCGACGCCCAGCTTAAGGACTGGTTCAAGCTCGGTGTCAACGCAACCTTCGCGAACACCAACGACAACCTCAAGCTTGCGGACGGCGGCGAGGGTGTGATCTTCTACTCCCTCTCGTCCCTGCCTGACATCCCTGTCTATGACATCGACGGCAACTACTCCACGACTGTCCGCGAGGGTTACACCAGCGCGAATCCTGTCGCTCTCGCCATGCTCGACGAGTATCTTCTGGGACGTCAGAAGCTCACGGGCAACATCTACGCCGAACTTACCCCTGTCAAGCACTTCGTGTACAGGGCCGAGGTCGGTTTCGATGTCAGCGCCTCCGACGCCAAGACCTACAAGCCGATGGTGAACCTCGGAGGATGGACCCGCAACTCCAACTCCATGAGCTGGCAGAAGAACAACAGCAAGTTCTGGCAGCTGAAGAACTATCTGACCTATTCCAACGAGTTCGGGAAGCACAGCGTCACCGCGATGGTCGGCCAGGAGTGCTGGGAGTCCAACTACAACTACCTCAGCGGCACCAACACCGGTCTGCCTTCGGATGAGATCCACAACCTCAAGCTCGCCACCGGCAACCCGAGCGTCAATTCCGGTTTCGGCTCTTCGGCGATGGCCTCGTTCTTCACCCGAGAGACCTACAACTACGACAACCGCTACCTGTTCACCTACACCTACCGCTACGACGGATCATCGAACTTCGGTCCGGACAGCCGTTGGGCCGGATTCCACTCCTTCGCGGGCAGCTGGAGGTTCTCCAACGAGAAGTTCCTTCAGGGCTTCACCCAGGCCGTCAGGATGAACAACGGTAAGCTCCGCATCGGCTGGGGACAGACCGGCAACGCCAACATCGGCTCCGGAGCCTGGGAGTCCGGAATGAGCAAGATGCCATCCGCCCTCGGCGACAGCCAGCGTCCTTCCAACATCCCTAACACCGGAATCCACTGGGAGAAGCAGCGTCAGACCAACATAGGTCTCGACCTCGGCTTCCTTGACGGAGCCTTGAACGTCACGATCGACGCCTACGACAAGAAGTCGTCCGACATGCTCATGTCCCTGACCCTGCCGGCCTACATGGGTACGCACGGCAACGGATCCTCCGCTCTCGCGGCCCCTAAGGGAAACTACGGAACCATCCAGAACAAGGGTCTTGAGATCACTCTCGACACCCATCCGATCAACCATCAGAGGTTCGGCTGGGACAGCAACTTCCAGATTTCCTTCAACACCAACAAACTCGTGTCCCTCGACGGCACGGCCAACGCCCAGCTGGTGGGCTACGGCCAGTGGAGCGACATCGTCAGCGTCACCGAGGTGGGGCAGTCCCTCTACAACTTCTACGGCTACAAGGTCGCCGGAGTCTACACCTCCCTTGAGGACATCCGGAATTCCCCGAAGGCTGAGAAGTACCCTTCCGACGGAGTGTTCAACAAGAACACCACGGTCTGGGTCGGCGACCTCAAGTTCGAGGACATCAACGGAGACGGCGTGATCAACGAGAAGGACAAGACCAACATCGGATCGCCGCTTCCTAAGTTCACCTTCGGATGGACCAACACCTTCCGTTACAGGAACCTTGACCTCAGCGTCTTCCTTAACGGCTCCTACGGCAACAAGGTGCTGAACTACAACATGATGGGCCAGGGCTTCAACGGTCTTGTGCACATGAACAGCGCCTGGGTCAACCAGCACGTCTCCGTGGCCGAGCGCGCGAGGCTCGTCCCTGTCGACGCCCAGAAGACCTACACGAGCGGCAACTGGTACGAGGACATCACCAATGTCACGGTCTCCAACCCGAACACCAAGACTCCGCGTCCTACAGTTTCCGACCCTAACGACAACGACCGCCTCAGCGACCGCTACATCGAGGACGGAAGCTACATCCGCATCAAGAACATCACCCTCGGCTACACCTTCCCTAAGGCGGTGCTGAAGAAAGTGAAGATCGACAACGTGCGCGCCTATGTCAACATCCAGAACCTCTACACGTTCACCAAGTACACGGGCTACGATCCGGAGGTCGGCGCGAGCACCCAGGATTCGACCGGTCTTACCTTCGGTGTGGACAACGGACGTTATCCTTCACCGATGACCTGTTCCTTCGGACTGAACATCACATTCTAACACATGGAGGAAAAGACAATGAAAAATATCATAAGAACATCCGTGGCTCTGGCCATCGCGCTGATGACGCTTTCCTGCACTGATTTCCTGAACCGTCCTTCGGAGGACAGCTACACGACGGAGCAGTACTACACCAACGACACCCAGTGCGAGCAGGGAGTCAACTACCTTTACAACTCTCCGTGGTACGACATCATCCGCTTCTACATCTACGGTTCCGAGACCATGTGCGGCAATGTCTATCAGGGACAGAGCGCCTACAACACCCTCACCGTCAACGGAACGGACGGAGACCTCAAGAACATGGCCTACTCCCTCTGGGCTGTCAACGCCCACTGCAACACGGTGATCAACAACATCCTCAAGTCCGAAGGTCCTTCCGAGGCGAAGAAGCGCCAGTGCATCGGCGAGGCCCTCTCGTGGAAGGCGATGGCATATTTCCTTCTGGTCAGGACTTTCGGCGACGTGCCTATCATCCACGACAACACCGAGTCGATCAAGGCGGGCGACTACAACCAGATCGAAAAGGTGGAGAAGGCCGATGTGTACGAATATATCATAATGACTCTCGAGAAGGCGTTGGAGTTCCTTCCGAAGAATCCTTACATCGGAGTTTACAACCGCATCGACTACTATGCCGCCGAGGGACTTCTCGCCAAGGTCTATCTGACAAAGGCGGGCGTGAGCGGAACGCTTGACAGCGGGGATCTCGCAAAGGCGCGTGACTACGCCAAGGATGTCATCGACAATTCCGGCAGGTCTTTGACACCTTCATATTCAGACGTTTTCCGTCTTTCCCCGAAGGTCTTCCAGCAGACCGGCGAATGCCTTTTCTCCTGGCTCTGGACATGCGACCAGGGGTACTGGACCTGCCAGAACTCCATCCAGTGCGATGTCGGACTCACCGGTTTTGACGAGTTCGGCGACCTCTGGGGTGACTGGAAGGGACCTTCCGTTGACCTTCAGGACGCTTTCGGAGTGTCCGCGGCCGATGATCCCGAGGTCAGGAAGTCCAAGGAGAAGGATGACCGCCGCGCCGCGACGATGATGATGTTCGGCGATCAGTACAGCTATTACTGGGCTGATCTGGGCGGATTCGACTTCTACCGTTTCTTCTACGATTCGAGCTATTCCCCGAACAGCACGAACGGCGACTGGGCCTGCGCATCGGGCGCCAACTACTGCAAGCATCTCTACGGCAACGACACCGACCATGTGACCGCTCTCGGGGTGCATGCCTCGAACATGCGCAACCAGCTCCCTACGCACATCCTCAGGCTCAGCGACATCTACCTTGTCTATGCCGAGGCCTGCGTGCTGACCGGAGACGCGTCCTCCGCCCTTACCTATGTCAACAAGGTGCGTGAGCGCGCCGGAGCCGACCTTCTGACTTCCGTCACCTTCGACGATGTCTGGAAGGAGCGCCGTCTCGAACTCGCCCTTGAGGGAGACCGCTGGTACGACTTCGTGCGCCGTTCCTACTACGATGTGAACGGCTGCATCGCCGAACTGAAGGCGCAGAGACGTTCCTCCTACGACGGTCTTTCGAAGGCCTACTCCAACTATGTTCTGGATTCGACCGGAGAGTATGTCGGCCCGGGAGCCAATCCTTGGGACAACTCCGGGATCAAGTACAAGGGAGACGAGGAACTCGTCGATGTGAAGGCTTCCATGTTCACCCTGCCGTTCCCGAGCGAGGATGTCGTGCTGAATCCTAACGTCGGCTCCGATGTCCCGGGAGTGCACGTAGATGTGCGCGAGACCTACAAGTATAACTTTTAACCACAGGAAGCAATGAAACCTATCATAAAATATTTTGCGTCTTCTTTGACCGCAGCCATCTTCCTCGCGGGCTTCTCTTCCTGCGACAGGGTGGACTATCCTGACCGTTTCCGTCAGGCTGACGGCAAGCCGACGATCGACTTCGTCAGGGAGGCCGACAATGACATCGCGATCACCCAGGCCAGCCTTGAGCAGATCATCTGCATCGTGGGAGAGAACCTCAAGAGTGTCCACGACATCTATTTCAACGACCAGAAGGCGATTCTGAACACCAGCTTCATGACCGAGAACACCATTCTCGTGGCTGTCCCGAAGAACCTTCCGAACGTCACCAGCGACAAGATGTACCTCATCACGAAGGACAGCACCGTGGTCGATTACGGCTTCAAGGTTCTTCTTCCTTCTCCGAAGATCTCCGGAATGTCCTTCGAGTGGGCCGAGCCTGGACAGACCGTCACCGTCACCGGCAGCTACTTCGCCGAGCCTCTGACCGTGGAGTTCCCGGGAGCCGAGGCGACCGAGATCTCCAACGTGACCATCAGTTCGTTCGACGTGGTTGTCCCAGAGGGTGCCCAGCCTGGCAAGATCAAGGTCACGACGGCTTCCGGAACGGCCCAGTCCGTCTTCCAGTACAAGGACAGCCGCGGGATGCTCTTCAACTTCGACAACGCCCGTCTGAACCACGGCTGGCACAGCCAGACGATCCAGTCTGACGAGAACTCGCTTGACGGCAACTATCTCCAGCTTTACGACGCCGCCACTGTCTTCAAGTGCGACGGCTCCGACTGGAACGACACCGGTTACCACTTCGAGTACTGGCCGGGCAACTGGAACAGCCCTGAGACCTATGAGGATCCTGACGGAATCGACCTGACGAAGGTCGTGGACTTCACCAACTTCTCCAGCATGGCCATCAAGTTCGAGATGCGCATCCCCGCCGACCATCCTTGGACCGGCTGCCCGATGCAGATCTACTTCTCAAGCCTTGCCATGTGTACGCTCGGCACCGCCAACAACACCTACTTCCACGACGATGCGGTCTCCCTTCCTCGCGTGATGTACAGGCCTTGGCAGGCAACAGGTTCATTCGACACGGGCGGCAAGTGGATAACCGTCTCATTCCCTATCGACACTGAGTTCGTCTGGGATTGGGGAGGAACGAAAGCTTCAGGAGTCCTCTCCGCCGACTCGTTCGCGGGAATGGAGATCTTCCTTGCGGCGGGAAGCTCAAGCGGCGAAGGTACGCCTTGCACCCCGTTGATCCAGATCGACAACATCCGTGCGGTCCCTTACAAATAATGAAAGGAGAACATGAATATGAAAAAGACATTAAGATATTCAGCGCTTGTCGCTCTTTGCGCCGCGTTTGCCGGTCTGGCGGGCTGCGGACAGAAGGAACTCGACACTGATCCGTATGGAGACGGAGTCACATTCGCCGCTTTCGCACCGGATCCGGTGATGCGGGGAGGTGAGCTGCGCATCCTTGGAAGCAACCTTCAGGACGTGTCCGAAATCCGTCTTGCGGGAGGAGTCTCTGTCACCGACTTCACTGTGGTGGAGTCGGGCAGAAAGTCCGAGATCCGTTTCACGGTGCCTCTTGAAGGTCCGGAACCGGGAAAGATCACCATCGTGGACAAGAGCGGAAAGGAATATTCCAGCCTCTCGTTCATCAGTTTCACAGAGCCGATGGAGATCGCTTCCTTCGCTCCTGGCGAGGCGCTTTCCGGGGATGTCATCACCATTACGGGCGAGTACCTCAACATCGTTCAGGAGGTCATCTTCGGCGGCGATGTCAGAGTGACCGAGTTCGTCAGCCAGTCCCGTCACGAGCTGAAGGTCAAGCTTCCTTCAGACGCCTTGAGCGGATTGATCCGCGTGGGCGACGTGAACGAGCTTGTGGACGAGCAGACCATCCCTAACATCATCTATTCCGAAACGGAACTGACTGTCGGCGACCCTACGGTGGTCACCGCGAAGAAGGCCACCTACAAGTCGGGTGATGTCGTCACCGTCACGGGTGAGCATCTTGACATGATTCAGACCATAGACCTCGCGGGCGCTGCCGGAGTGGAGTTCTCCTGCGGCGACGATGCCACGGCGATTTCGTTCAATCTCCCCGCTTCGGCCACGGACGGCGAGATCACATTGACCTCTTTCGCCGGTAAGGCTTTCAACGCCGGAGAGATCGAGACTGTCACGGTGGCTGACCTCGGAATCGTCTCGCTGGCGGAGGACGGCCGCTACAAGGCCGGCGGCTCCGTCGAGATCACCGGTTCCGACCTTGACCTTGTCACCAAGGTGGACTTTGTCAACGCCGAGGCTTCCTTCGTCCTCAAGGACGGAAAGATCTACGCCGACATCCCGGCGGCGGCCAAGGACGGTGCAGTCACCGTGACCCTTGCTTCCGGCAAGCAGGCCTCGACTCCGGAGATCGAGGTCGTGAAGCCGGTGGTGACAGGTCTGGACAAGACCGCTGTCGTGGCCGGAAAGGACAAGATAGAGATCGCCGGAACCGACCTTGACCTCGTCACCGATGTCAAGAACGGAGACGAGACCCAGGGGTTCATCACTTGTGAACATGTCATCGACAGCCCGGAGAAAATCACCGTCACAGTGGCCCGCGAGGCCTACAACGGACCTTTCACCGTGACCTCCGCGGCCGGCTACGAGTCTGTCTCCGCCGATGTGGAGATCACTTACGACGAGGCGGTTTCGATCACGTTCACAAAACCTTCGTTCAGTGTCGGACGCTCCGTCTCGATCACCGGATCGAACCTTCAGAACATAGAGTCACTCACCATCAAGGGCAAGAAGGTGACTTCGTTCGTCAGCAGGTCGGACGACGCCATGTCGTTCGGCATCCCTGAGGGAGTGGGTCCCGGGGTCTATCGCCTTGGAATCACACTGGTGAGCGGCGAGACATTCAACTGGCCTGTTCCGTTCGAGATCACGGCTCCTTACACCGAGACCTACATCTGGGAAGGCTCCGAGGATCTTGCCGGATGGGGCAACTCGCCTTATCTCGGCGCACCTAACGCCTTCCAGGAGATCGGCATCGCCGAGGGAGACGTCATCAGGGTTTACTTCACCGCCTACAATGACTGGTGGCAGTTCAAGACCTACGCCGGTCACTGGGGAGACACGTTCAAGTTCGCCGAGATCGGCGGCGGCGACACGATCAACCCTGACAATTGCGACACCTCCGGAGGTTACTTCGCGTTCAACGTGACGGCGGAGATTCTGGCAGCTCTGTGCAATCAGGACACCGGCTGGGGCGGAGCGTTCCAGTGCCAGGGTGAGGGTGTCGTCATCAAGGGTGTCAGCCTCATCCACTACGGAGCGACCGAGAAGGTCATCTGGGAAGGCGAGGAGTACACGGGAGATGACTACGATAACAATCTCCAGCTTGGCACAGAGGACGACTGGGTGAACGCCGGTCTGGAAGAGGACTGCGAGATCAGGATCTACTTCTCCGCCAAGTCCGAGACCGACTGGCAGATTCAGCTTTTCGACGGTCACTGGAGCGGTCTTTCCGAGTTGAACATGCCTGGCGATGCCGCCAACCAGTTCAACGCCGGGAACTCTCCTGAGGCCTTCGGCAAGGGCTACATCAGCTTCAAGGCCACCAACCCGATTTTCACCAAGCTGACGACCAAGGCTTGGTGGGGCTATGCCCTTATCGTTCAGGGCAAGGGCGTCACCGTGAAGAAGATAGCATTCCTGTAGGATCGAAAGGTACGGTCGGCGGCTTGCCGTTTGGCGCTGTCCGGCACCCGTACCATTGAATAATTCCGCGGGAGGGTGAAACCTCCCCCGGGATCAAAGGCGGCAGCCGGCGCATTGTCCGGAAAGCCGCGGAATGAAACGGACTTGAAAAATTTTAAAGGATTATGAGATTGAGTTTTTCTGTGATATTCCTCGCGGCCGCGCTGTTCTGCTCCTGCGGAGAGAAAGAGAACGGGACCCCGGTTCCGGAGCCGGTGGCTCCCACGGACATGACCGTTTCTCCGACAAGTTACGAGGCTCCTCTTGAGGGCGGAGAGTTCACGATCAGTGTCACCTCGCCGACAAGGCCGACGGCCGTGTCCGGCCAGAGCTGGGTCACGGTGACTGACGGGACATATTCAAACTACAAGATTGACTACCCTGTCAAGGTCGCTTCCAACGGGACCTATGAGGCCCGTACCGCGGTCGTCACCATCAAGAGCGGATCTTTCTCGCAGGACGTGACCGTCTCGCAGCCGGGGAAGGAGAAACCGGTTGATCCGGATGAGATCCGGATTCCTGAGGAAGGTGACAATGAAGCCTGGAAGATGGCAAGAAAGCTTGGCTTAGGATTGAACATCGGCAACCAGATGGACGCTTTTGACAGCAAGTCGGAGTTGGCCACGGAAGGCTACTGGACAAACGGCCAGAAGCTGACCAAGGCTGTGTTCACAGGCTTGAAAGCCAAAGGATTCAAGTCCGTGAGGATTCCTGTCACCTGGCTGGGACACATCGGCGATGCCCCGGACTACACGTTGGACGACCGTCTGGACAGGGTGGCCGAGCTTGTGGACTGGGCCGAGGACGCCGGTCTCAACACGATCATCAACATCCATCACGACGGCTCCATCGACCACAACGGAGGCTCCTCCTACACGACCCATTGGCTGGACATCAGGGGAGCCGAGGCAAGCGCTGCCGTCAACACTCAGATCAAGGCGGAGATCAAGGCTGTCTGGACACAGATCGCCGAGAGGTTCAAGGACAAGGGCGACTTCCTTATCTTCGAGTCCTTCAACGAGATCCAGGACGGCCATTGGGGCTGGAGCGAGGACTATCAGAGCGCCGCGGGAAAGAAGAAGCAGAACGACATTCTCAACGAGTGGAATCAGGTCTTCGTGGATGCCGTGAGGGCGACCGGAGGTAACAACGCCACAAGATGGCTTGGAGTCCCTGGCTATGCCGCCAGTCCGGACTTCACTCTGAATGACGGCTTCGCTTTGCCTGACGACCCTGCGGGCAAGGTCATGGTCAGTTTCCATGACTACACACCTTACAAGTTCTGCCAGACCGGCGAGGACAACGACTGGGGTCACACCCGTCGCTCCAACCTCTCCGATTCCGGCTACTCGGAAGACTACCACAAGGAGATTTGCTACAAATTCTACAAGGCCTACGTTGAGAAAGGCATCCCAGTTTACATGGGAGAGTTCGGCTGCACGAACAGGACCGACGCCACGGCGCGCAAGTTCCAGCTCTATTGGCTTGAATATGTCTGCAAATGCGCACGCTCGTTCGGAATGGGCGGATTCATCTGGGAGAACGGCGCTGTGGGCTCAAACGGGGAGACTTACGGCATCATCGACCACGAGACCGGGGAATATCTTGACGCGGAGTACTCCAAGCAGATTGTAGAGACCTGCTCAAAGGGATTCTATAATGAGGGAGTCGCCTACACTCTTGACTCTGTCTACAACAATGCGCCGGAATATTGATGATGAAAAGGATCCTTGCGATGATTTCCGTGGCGGTGATTGCCGCCGGATGCGCCGATAAGGCCGGGTGGCCTCATCTTGACAAGGGCGCGAATGAGATGATGGCGGCGTTGAGGACGGCTTCGTCCGAAGGGAGGTTCTTTTACTTCCATCAGGACGACCTTGTCTATGGTCATGCCTGGAAGGTCGAGGACGCGGTCAATGACCCTCTTGACCGTTCTGATGTCAAATCAGTCTGCGGACAGTTTCCTTCAGGGGTCGGCTTCGACCTTGGCGGAATAGAACTCGGCGACTCCGCCAATCTGGACGGTGTGCCGTTCGACCTGATGCGAAGGGCCGCGGTGACGCACTCCGGAAGGGGAGGACTTGTGACTTTCTCGTGGCATCCGCGCAATCCTCTGACAGGAGGGGACTCCTGGGACATCAGCAGCGACAAGGCCGTGTCATCCGTTCTGAAAGGCGGCGGGAATCATGCGAAGTTCATGGACTGGCTTTCGAAGGCTGCGGACTTTCTCGGTTCGCTGAAAGACTCCAAAGGTGATTGTATTCCGGTCATATTCAGACCTTGGCATGAGAATCTTGGCTCCTGGTTCTGGTGGGGCGGCAATCTTTGCACCGCCGACGAGTACAAGGCGTTATATTCGCTGACCCACAGGTATCTGGCGGAAGACAGGGGACTCAAGAACCTCGTGTGGGCATATTCCCCGAACTCCGGCCTGACGGAGGAGAGTTTCCTCAGCCGTTATCCGGGTGACGGGAATGTTGACATCATCGGTGTGGACCATTACGATTTCGCCGCCGCGGATTCCGCAAATACGGATGCAGGGAGAATCGCCGAGTCCAACGCTTTCTTCGCCAAGGTTCTGCGCTCGGACATGGAACTTCTGGCCGGTGTGGCCGCCGCGCGCGGGAAACTTCTGGCGTTCTGCGAGACCGGATTTGAGTCAATCCCTGATCCGCTCTGGTGGACGGATGTGCTGTTGGAGAGCCTCAAGGACACACCTGTCTGCTACGTCCTGACATGGAGGAACGCCTGGGACAGGCCGGGGCATTATTACGCTCCGTTCGATGGTTCCGCTGATGCGGAGGATTTCAGGGAGTTCTGCCGGAGCGACAGGACCATATTCCTGAAATGATGAGAATAAGCTTGAGAGAGTGTGTCCAAAAAAGCTTGGACATCTTCAAGATGATGAATGTCAAGTTGTTGATTTAAGTTGGATTAAGAGAACATCAAGAAATGGATTTTGAAGAGAGACTGAAGTGGCTGGAGGCCGGGCATGAGAAGTTGATCTCGTTGAAGAATGAGCCGGTCTATGTGAATGGAGTCTATGAAAGGTACAGGAATCCGGTGCTGACCGGGCAGCACGCCCCGCTGTTCTGGAGGTACGATCTCGATCCGGTGACCAATCCTTATCTGGAGGAAAGGTTCGGAATCCACGCCGCGTTCAATTCCGGAGCCATCAAGTGGAACGGGAAATACGTCCTTGCGGTGCGGGTCGAGGGTGCGGACAGGAAGTCTTTCTTCGCCGTCGCCGAAAGCCCGTCCGGGGTGGACAACTTCCGTTTCCGGGACAGGCCGGTCACTATGCCGGAGTATGGCGAGCCGGCCACCAACATCTACGACATGAGGCTCACCGCCCACGAGGACGGCTGGATCTACGGACTGTTCTGTGTGGAGAGAAAGGATCCGTCGGCTCCGGCGGGGGATTTGTCCTCGGCCGTGGCCTGCGCCGGAATAGCGAGGACCCGCGACCTTGTGGAATGGGAACGTCTTCCGGATCTGAAATCCCGCTCCCAGCAGCGCAACGTCGTGCTTCATCCGGAGTTCGTGGACGGGAAATACGCCCTCTACACAAGGCCGCAGGACGGTTTCATCGATGCGGGCAACGGCGGAGGAATCGGCTGGGCTCTTGTGGATGACATCACCGCCGCCGAGGTAGGGGACGAGAAGATCATCAACCTGCGTCACTACCACACCATCAAGGAACTCAAGAACGGCGAGGGTCCGGCTCCGATCAGGACCCCGAGAGGGTGGCTGCATCTGGCTCACGGAGTAAGGGGCTGCGCCTCGGGACTGAGGTACGTCCTTTACCTGTACATGACCTCTTTGGAGGATCCTTCGGAAGTGATCGCCGAACCTGCCGGCTTCTTCATGGCTCCTGAGGACGGGGAATATGTCGGGGACGTGATGAACGTGCTGTTCTCGAACGGCTGGATCGCCGACGAGGACGGCAAGGTCTTCATCTACTACGCCTCCTGCGACACCAGGATGCACGTGGCGACTTCCACGGTGGACCGTCTGGTGGACTACTGCTTCGGCACCGCTCCGGACGGCCTTTCGACCGGCGAGTCCGTGCGCACGCTCAACGGATTGATTGACAAGAATCTCAAAGCATAATAAATGATGGGAAAGATAAGGACAGGTTTTGCGGAGAAAGTCGGCTACGGCTTCGGAGACATGTCTTCCTCGATGTTCTGGAAGATATTCTCCTACTATCTCCCGTTCTTTTACAGCAACATCTTCGGTCTCACTCTGGATCAGGTGGCGCTGCTTCTGGTAGTGACCAGAGTCTGGGATGCCGTGAGCGACCCGATGATGGGAGTGCTGGCCGACAGGACAGCGACAAAGTGGGGGAAATACCGTCCTTACCTTCTTCTGATGGCGGTGCCTTTCGCCCTCAGCGGAATATTCCTGTTCTCCACTCCCGCCGCGTCGGCGACTGTAAAGCTTGTCTGGGCCTACCTGACCTACATCATGATGATGACGGTTTACACCGGCATCAACGTGCCTTACGGGGCGATGCTCGGCGTGATGACCGACGACTCCGACACGAAGACCGTGCTGAGTTCGTACAGGATGTTCTTCGCCTACGGCGGCAGTTTCCTCGCGCTTTTCTGCTGGGAGCCGCTCTGCAAGGCTCTCGGAGGCTATGACAGCCCGGCGGGTTGGCAGAACACGATGGTCGTCATCGCGGCCTTCTGCCTCGTGCTCTTCCTGCTCTGCTTCAGGATGACCGGAGAGAAACTGCACACTGTCAGCAAGGTGTCCGTGGGCAGCGACCTGAAGTCCCTTCTGCGGAACGCCCCCTGGTGGATTCTCATCGGTGCGGCGCTCTGCTCCAATCTTTTCAACACGGTACGCGGAAGCACCGTGGCCTACTTCTTCAATGATGTCATCGGACAGGATGTACACCTGAATCTCGGGCCGTTGAGTTTTCTTTTCTACGCCGGCCTGTTCCTCTCGATAGGCGAGGTCTGCAACATGGCGGGTGTGGCGCTGGCTGTCCCGCTTGCGGAGAAACTCGGAAAGAAAAGCACCTACATGCTTTCCTTCGCCGCACTTATCGTGTTCAGTGCCGTGTTCTTCTACATCCCTGCCAGTCAGGGAGGCTATTACTGGATGCTGGTTCTCCAGGTGATCATCAGCGTGTTCACGGGCGTGATCTCTCCTCTGGTCTGGAGCATGTACGCCGATGTCAGCGACTTCGCGGAGAACCGTGACGGAACCGCCTCGACCGGCCTGATCTTCTCCTCAGCCTCCATGGCTCAGAAATTCGGAGGAGCTTTCGGAGGATTCGCCGTGATGTGGCTGCTGAACGCTTTCGGCTACAACACCGCCCAGGGTGCCGTGCAGACTCCGGAGGCGGTGAAAGGACTTTGGCTTCTGATGAGCTGGATTCCGGCCGCCGTGGCCGCACTGGCGGTAGTGGTCGTGTTCTTCTACCCTCTTACAAGAAAGAGGATGGTGTCCATTCAGGCCGAGCTTGCTGTTAAACGTGTTCAGGACAAGGAGGTGACCACTGAAGATGAACCTGCCGGGGCAGTCTCCGGTACGGGCCTTTGGAGCGGTCTTCCGAAGGTGATGCGCTGGGTCGTCTGCATTCTGGCGGGGATCCTTGCCGCGGAACTGGTGTTCGTGATGTTCAATTAGTTCAATTATGGAAGCCGCTGTCTGCGGGTCGCTATGATGGAATACGGTCATTTTGATGATGCCGCCAGGGAGTTCGTGATCACCGATCCCGAAACTCCGTGGCCTTGGATAAACTATCTCGGAACCGGGAACTTCTTTTCGTTGATTTCGGGGACGGCGGGAGGATATTCATTCTACCGTGACGCAAGGTTCCGCCGTCTGACCCGCTACCGCTACAACGGGGTGCCGATGGACGACGGAGGAAGGTACTTCTACATCAACGACGGAGGTTGCGTCTGGAGTCCCGGATGGAAGCCGTGCCGGACTCCGCTGGACTTCTACGAGTGCCGTCACGGAATGGGCTACACGCGCATCACGGGACAGAAGAACGGCCTCCGGGTGAGCGAGCTGTTCTTTGTGCCGCTCGGCTTCGACTGCGAGATTCAGAAAGTCACGATAGAGAACTGCGGCGGGGTCCCGAAGACATTCAAGTTCTGGTCGTTCGTGGAGTGGTGCCTTTGGAACGCCGGGACTGACATGGAGAATTTCCAGCGCAATCTGTCAACCGGAGAGGTTGAGGTCGAGGGGAGCGTCATCTATCACAAGACCGAGTACCGCGAGCGTCGCAACCACTACGCCTTCTACGGGGTCAACGCCCGCATCGACGGCTTTGACACGGACAGGGACTCGTTCATCGGGATGTACAACGGTTTTGACAGCCCCCGGAATGTCGTGGCCGGGATTTCCTCGCGGTCGATAGCGCACGGCTGGAGTCCCGTGGCCTCCCACTACCTTGAGCTCACGCTTGATCCGGGAGAGTCCGGAGACCTTGTCTTCGTGCTTGGCTACGCCGAAAACCCTTCCGGGGAGAAGTTCGTGAAGCCTACGGGCGATGAACTGAACTCCGGGTCCGGAGTGATCAACAAGGACGCCGCCCGGAAAATGATGGCGGCGTTCGACACGGCAGGGAAAGTGGATGAGGCTTTCGCGGCGTTGAGGCGTTACTGGGAGGGCCTTCTCGGCAATTTCACCCTTGTCTCCGGTGTGAGAGAACTGGACAGGATGGTGAACATCTGGAACCAGTACCAGTGCATGGTGACTTTCCTCATGAGCCGCAGCGCAAGCTTTTTCGAAAGCGGGATCGGTCGCGGGATGGGTTTCCGGGATTCCAACCAGGATCTTCTCGGAATAGTGCATCAGATTCCCGGGAGGGCACGTCAGAGAATCCTCGACATAGCGGCGACGCAGTTTCCTGACGGCAGCTGTTACCATCAGTACCAGCCGCTTACCAAACGGGGGAACGACGGGATCGGCTCCGGATTCAACGATGATCCGCTCTGGCTGCTTGTGGGCGTGGATGCTTACCTGAGGGAGACCGGAGACTTCGCGATCCTTGACGAACCGGTTCCGTTCGACAACGTCCCGGGCAGCGGGAAGACCCTGCTTGAGCACCTTGCGGTAAGCTTTGAATATGTCCGCGGGCATCTCGGACCTCACGGTCTGCCTCTTATCGGGCGGGCGGACTGGAATGACTGCCTGAACATGAACTGTTTCTCGACCGACCCTGACGAGTCTTTCCAGACCACGGAGAACAGGACAGAGGGCAGCAAGGCCGAGTCGTTGATGATTGCGGGGCTGTTTGTCTTCGCCGGAAACCGTTACGCGGAACTTCTTGACCGCATCGGCAGGGACTCCTCGGCGGTGCGGACGGCAGTCGGGCAGATGTCGGAAGCCATCAAGGAATATGGCTGGGACGGGGAATGGTTCCTGCGGGCCTACGATTTCTTCGGTCGCAAGGTGGGGTCGAAGGATTGTGAGGAAGGCAGGATATTCATTGAAAGCCAGGGCTGGTGTTCGATGGCGCGTGTCGGAGCGGAGGAAGGACTTTGCGACAAGGCTTTGGATTCCGTGAAGAAGCACCTTGACTGTCCCCACGGAATCGTGCTGAACAATCCGCCTTTCAGCCGTTACTACCCCGAGTACGGGGAGATTTCCTCCTACCCGGAGGGTTACAAGGAAAACGCCGGAATATTCTGTCACAACAATCCGTGGATCATCATCGGCGAGGCGATGGCAGGCCGGGCGGAAGACGCCTGGGAGCATTATCGCAAGATCTCGCCCGCCTTCATCAAGGATCAGAGACTGCACAAGGTAGAGCCTTATGTCTATTGCCAGATGCTTGCGGGCAAGGATTCCGCCCGCCCCGGCGAGGGCAAGAACAGCTGGCTGACCGGCACCGCTGCCTGGAACTGGAACGCCGTCTCTGAACATCTTCTCGGAGTGAAACCTCAGTTCGACGGTCTTCTCGTCGAGCCTTGCCTGCCGTCCTTCATCAAGGAGTACCGGGTTGTCCGTAAGTTCCGCGGAGCTGTCTATGACATCACGGTCCGCAACTCGGGAGAAAGGAAGTCCCGCTTCATACCATATTTCCCGGGGCGTCATGAATTGACTTTGGATTTGTAAGAAGCTGTTTTGAAATGGTTTCTGAATTTTATTATTATGAACACTAAAAAGATTCTGTCAGTGGCCGCGGCCCTGCTTGCCGCTGCGGCTTTGCAGGCGGGGGACTTCCGCGGACTGTTGAACAACGGCTGGACGTTCGCGCTGGGCGACGCCTCTTCGATGAAGGAGGATTTCACTCATGGTACGGAGTATTTCACTTATTTCTCGAAGGCCGGCACGGCCGGACAGAGCAAATCCCCGATCATGCAGTCGTTTGATGACTCGGGATGGGAAAGGGTGAATCTGCCGCACGACTGGGTCGTGGACCTTCCTTTCAGCAAGGACGCGAGCCATTCACACGGCTACAAATGCGTCGGTTGGAACTATCCGGAGAATTCAGTGGGCTGGTACAGAAGGCACTTGAGAATCCCGTCCGAAGACTACGGCAGGCAGATACGCATCGAGTTTGAGGGAATATTCCGGGACAGCGAGGTGTTCTGCAACGGTTTCTACCTCGGACACGAGAGAAGCGGCTATGCCAGCCGTTCCTACGACCTGACTCCGTACCTCAACTATGGCGGAGACAATGTCATCGCGGTGCGTTGTGACGCGTCCATCGAGGAGGGCTGGTACTACGAGGGAGCGGGAATATACCGCAACGTCTGGCTGCATAAGGCCGGTCCGGTCGCAGTGGAACCGTATTCGCTGGATTTGACGGGGGATGTCCCGCGGTTCGGAATCGTGATGGCGAGTGACACTCTTGACAGGTCCAAGGTGAAGTCCGAGACTGTCTTTCTCGATGCCGAAGGCAATGAGGTCAAGAAACCGGAACGCCTCTGGAGTCTTGAGGATCCTTACCTCTACACCGCCCGGGTCCGTCTTTACTATGACGGAGTCCTTTCGGATGAGCGGGAATGCCGTTTCGGGGTACGCACGATAGAGTTCAGTCCGACGGAGGGATTTCTTCTTAACGGAAAGCAAGTGAAGCTTAAAGGCTGCGACCTGCACCTTGACCATGCTGGAGTCGGCGTTGGAGTGCCTGACGAATTGTGGCGTTACCGCCTGACTCAGCTCAAGAAGTACGGATTCAATGCGGTCCGCAGTGCGCACAACCCCGCGTCTCCGGCCATGCTCGACCTTTGTGACGAGTTGGGAATCCTGGTGATCGACGAGAACCGTCAGCTCGGGGTCAACGAGGAGCAGCTCACCCAAGTCAGAAGGATGATCGAGAGGGACCGCAACCACCCTTGCGTCATTCTCTGGAGCATCGGCAACGAGGAATGGAGCGTCGAGGGGAGCGAGGCCGGCACGAGAATCGCCAGGAGGATGAGCGAATATGTCCGTTCCGTCGATCCGACCCGTCCGACGGGCTACGGCAGCTCCGGCGGCCGCGAACTGGTGAAAGGCGTGGACGTGTTCGGCTACAACTACATCGTCCAGAATCCGGTGGACGAGTACCACGAGATGTTCCCTGACAATTGCGCCGTGGGTACGGAAGAGACCTCCGGAGCCGGCACGAGAGGGAAGTATGTCACCGTCCCGGAGGAAGGATGGATGACTCCTCTGAACAGGGTGGACACCCTTGGCAGGATCAATGTCATCGAACACGGATGGAAATTTTACAAGGCCCGCCCGTGGACAGGAGGGCTGTTCTACTGGACCGGTCAGGACTACCGAGGCGAGCCGAACCCGATGGTCTGGCCGGCGACCGGCTCTCAGTTCGGAATCCTGGACTATTGCTGCTTTCCCAAAGACGAGGCTTTCTACGTCAAGGCGGCATGGACGGACGAACCTGCGCTCCACATCTGCGGCCCTTGCAAGGGAGAGGTCTGGGTGTATTCCAACTGCGATCAGATACGGCTTTTTGCCGACGGAAAGAACCTCGGGAAGAAAGACATGCCGCGGGACGGTCACCTTGTCTGGAAAGTGGCGGATGCTGTCAGGTTTTCAGCCATTGGCTACCGTAACGGCAAAAAGGTCGCCTCTGATGAATATCCTCACGTCGCTTCCGAAACAATCCTCACTCTTTCCAAGAGTCGGCTAAAGGCTGACGGTCAGGATGTCGTGGTGATTGACATCGACACTCCGGCCGAAAGTCTTGACGTGTCGGTCGCAGGAGCCGAGTTTCTCGGCTGGGGCAACGGCAACCCGGGCTTCAAGGAGACGGAAAGGCCACGGAACGGCAGTTCGATGACCATCAAGCCCTTCTCCGGCAAGGCCCAGGTCATCATCCGCTCGATCGAAGGCTCTGTGGCCCCGGTCACGGTCAGGATCGGAGACAAGACCGCAGAGATCGAGGTCGTGTGAGCGAGAAGAACATTCTTCTGAATTCAATCCGAAGAAAAACGCAAAGGTTCCGGTGACATTCTCCAGGGCCTCCCTGAGTCTGATTTCAAAGTCGTGACACCGGACAACATCGTGGAGTTCCTTCTGTGACCGGTAATCCCGATTATTGACTATCTTTGTGGCGGAAATGGGATTCGTGCGAGTTGAATCCCGGTCCGGGTGATAATTTTCAATGAATATGATCAAGTCAATGACCGGCTACGGCAAGGCTGAGGCCGTCCTGGAGACAGGAAAACTCACCATCGAGATCAAGACGCTGAACGGCAAGAACTCCGACGCCAACATCAAGTCGCCCCTTCTGCCGAAAGACAAGGAACTGCTTGTGCGCAGGAAGATCACGGAATCTCTCGTGCGCGGCACGATCGACTTCTACATCACATGGGAGCCCAAGGCCGGAGGGGTTGCCAAGCAGATCAACAAGGAACTTCTCAGGGAATACTATGACCAGCTGGCGGACTTCGGTTCCTCTCTTCCCGTCTTCGATTCCCTGGCTTTCAATCCGAACACGATGCTTGCGTCCATCCTGCGTTTCCCTGACGTGCTGGACAACTCGCGTCAGGAGGTCATCACGGAGGAGAACTGGCCTGTGGTGGAGAAGGCGATCGACGAGGCTCTTGCCGCCGTCAATGACTACCGGACGAAGGAGGGCGAGGCTCTCTACAGGGATGTCACCTCAAGGGTCGCGAACATCCTTGGCCTTGAGGATCAGGTCGAGGGCTTCGAGAAGGAAAGGCTTGACGCGGTGAGGGAGAAGCTCATGAGGAATCTTGAGGTTCTTCAGCAGAAGGTCGATCCGTCCCGTTTCGAGCAGGAGATGGTCTTCTACCTTGAGAAGCTGGACATCAACGAGGAGAAGGTACGCCTCCGCCAGCACTGCAAATACTTCATGGACACGATCGACGGTGAGGACTATCCGGGGCGCAAGCTGGGCTTCATCATTCAGGAGATGGGCCGCGAGATCAACACGACCGGATCCAAGGCCAACCACTCCGGCATCCAGAAAGTCGTCGTCCGCATGAAAGATGAGCTTGAGAAAATCAGAGAGCAATCGATGAATATTCTGTAGCGACAGAGTATTCATAGACTGAATATTCCATCCAACCCCCAGTCACTACGTGACAGCCCCGGTGGGGCAGTGGGGACCGTATTCCCCAAACCCCTTGCGTCGCTACGCTCAGAGTGCGATGATGCTCCGACTGCGGTAGGATTCCGGGAGCGATACTATTCTTCGGTTGGAGTCGGGGCGAGTTCGGAAGGGATGATGGACTCGGGGCCGGTTTTGCGGGTCCCGGGTTTTATTTTGGCCTGGGATTTCTTGGGGGAGAGTCCGAGTCTCTCCAACTTTTGGATCTTTTTGACGACACTCTGGTTGGACTCGGTCAGTTTCTTGGTCGAGGTCTCGTAGGCGGACTGCGCTTTGCCGAGCATCGCTCCGACCGCCACATAGCTCTCCATCCAGCCGTTCAGCTGGCTCATCAGCTCCTCGGCGGTCTTATAGACCTCGGCGATGTTCTTCTCCTGGTTCGCCTGCTTCCAGGCCATCTGGATCATGTTCAGGACAATCACCAGAGTCATCTGGCTCACGATCAGCACGTTGTTGTCCTTCGCCACCTGCCAGAGCATAGGGTCTTCCTCCAGCATGAGCCTGAACGCCCCCTCGACCGGGATGAACATCAGGTTATAGTTCACCTTCCTCCGTCCTTCAGGAATGTACGAGGCATAGTCCTTGGCCTTCAGCTCATCCACATGCTTGCGCACGCTCTCGACATGCGCCTTGGCGAACCTTACCCGATCCTCGACTTTCTCAGCGTTGATATATTCCTTGTAGTCTTTCAGACTGACCTTGGAGTCGATGATGACTGTCGTGTCGTCCGGGTAGAGAACCATCACATCCGGGATCATCGTCCTGCCGCCATCGCTCCTGATCTCATGCCCCGCCTCGTCCGTCATCACGCTTTGGGTGAAGAAGTGCACGCCTTCCACCAGTCCTGCGTTCTTCAGAACGTCAGTGAGCAGCATCTCCCCGAAGTCTCCCTGAACCTTTGAATATCCAGTCAGAGCGTTCGCAAGGTTCCTGGCCTCGTCCCCCACCGCCTGCGACCGCTCCATCACATTGTGAATATGCTCCCTCAACAGTGCGCTCTGCTCCACGGCTTCCTTTCTGGACTCCTGCACTGCCTTGCCGAATTCCGCGAATTTCTCCTGCACAGGCTTCAGAAGCTCCGAGATCGACTCCGCGCTCTGCCTTTTGAACTCGCTGCTGTTGTCCGCCGACAGGGCCTTGAATGCGTCCTTCATCTTCTCAAGATCCTTCTCGTGCTGCTCTTTCTGCATATTCAAAGCCTTCTCCTGCGCCTCCTTTTGCTCCGCCTGCGCCTTCTCTCGCTCCTCTCTCAGCCGGCTTTCATATTCGTCCCTTGCCTTCAAGGTGCTTTCCAACGCCGCCTTCTCACCGGTCAGCTCCATCAGCCGCTTTCGAAACTCGTCCTCCGCGTCCTCGTATTCCCTGACAATTCTCCGCCTCTCCGCCGCGTTCCTTTGGATGACGGCAAACAGCGCCACGACGGCGGCCACCGCCACCGCCGAGAGTAAGATCATTATGATAGTGAGATTCATTCCGCAGGTCTTTGAGTACAAAAATAATTATAAAATCGTGATTTTGACGAAATGAAAAACACAATCGGCTCAAAATAACTTCATCAAGTCCATAGTCATGAAAAAGTTCGAAACTTTATATGATCCACGGAAAGCACGGATATCTTACTTCCCTGCTGTAGATATCCTATGCGATTTCTTGCCGCATCGGAAAAAATGGATTAATTTTGAAGTCTTAAATTCCCCGTCCGTCTATGACAGAAAAAATCATCATTCTGGATTTCGGTTCGCAGGTCACGCAGCTCATCGGGCGCAGGCTCCGCGAACTGAACGTTTATTGCGAGATCTATCCGTTCAACAAAGTGCCGGAACTCGACTCCGCCGTCAAGGGGGTGATCCTCTCCGGGAGTCCTTGCTCGGTGCGGGACAAGAACGCTCCGCAGATCGATCTTGGCGGCATCAAAGGCCGGTTCCCTCTTCTGGGAATATGCTACGGTGCGCAGTATCTCGCCCATAAGTACGGCGGCGAGGTGCTCGGCTCCCTTGCCCGGGAATATGGCCGCGCGATGATGGATGTCGTGGATCCCGGATCCCCGCTGCTTAAAGGCGTTCCGGCTCATTCGCAGGTCTGGATGTCGCACGGGGACACGATCGCCCGTCTGCCGGAGGGCGCTGAGGTGATCGCCTCGACCGAGAGCGTCGCCAACGCCGCTTTCCACATCAGAGGCGAGCGGACTTACGCCGTGCAGTTCCATCCGGAGGTGTTCCACACGACCGAAGGCACGAAGATCCTCGGCAACTTCGCTCTGGGGATATGCGGCTGCAAGGGAGACTGGACCCCGGCATCGTTCATCGAGACGACCGTGGCCAATCTCCGTGAGCGGATCGGGGATGAGAAGGTCATCCTCGGCCTCAGCGGCGGAGTTGACTCGACGGTCGCCGGAGTGCTCCTGAACAAGGCCATCGGCCACAGGCTCACCTGCATCTTCGTGAACAACGGCCTGCTGAGGAAGAATGAGTATGAGGATGTTCTGGCCTCGTACAAGGACATGGACCTCAATGTCATCGGTGCCGACGCGTCCAAGGAGTTCCTTGCCGCCCTCGCCGGGGTGACGGAACCGGAGGCCAAGCGAAAGATCATCGGAAGGCTCTTCGTGGAAACCTTCGACAAGTACGCCCGCACCATCGAGAACGCCCGCTGGCTCGCCCAGGGAACCATCTACCCTGACGTGATAGAGTCCGCCGGCATCGAGGGCATAGCCTCAAAGATCAAGTCCCACCACAATGTGGGAGGACTTCCCGAGAAGATGAACCTGAAGATCGTGGAGCCGCTGCGCTCCCTGTTCAAGGACGAGGTCCGCAGGGTCGGCCGCACCCTCGGCATCAAGGAGGAGCTTGTGGGGAGGCATCCTTTCCCTGGGCCGTCGCTCGCGATCCGCATCATCGGCGACATCACCGAAGAAAAACTGAATGTCCTCCGCGAGGCCGACGACATATTCATAAAAGGATTGCGTGAATATGATTGCTCCGCCCTCCACCTCCCGTCCGCTTCGGATCCACGCATCGAGGCGGCGAACCTCTATGACGCCATCTGGCAGGCCGGTGTCATCCTTCTGCCGATCAAGAGCGTGGGAGTGATGGGAGACGAGAGGACCTACGAGAATCCTGTCGCCCTGCGCGCCGTGGTTTCCACCGACGCGATGACCGCCGACTGGTTCCGCTTTCCGTACGACTTCCTCGCCCAGGTCAGCAACGACATCATCAACAAGGTCAAGGGAGTCAACCGCGTGGTCTATGACATCTCCTCCAAACCGCCCGCAACCATCGAGTGGGAGTAGGTTGTTGATTTCCCGTCCCTGAAAGTCTTCCGAATTGTTCCCGGATGCAGGTGAGGGCGTCAGGCCCCGCGTCCCCGGAGGAGAACCCGGCTGATGAACGGGGTCTGGTGGCAGTAGGGGATGAAGGCGAGGGACGGGACGGGTTTCGTGACGATCAGGTTGGCGAGTTTGCCTGGCGTGATCGAGCCGAGGATGTCCGAGACGCCCATCGCGTAGGCTGAGTTCAGGGTGCAGGCGTTGAAGGACTGGGCCGGAGTGAGACGCATCCTGATGCAGCCCAAGGCCATCACGAAACGCATGTCGCCGGACGGGGAGGATCCGGGGTTGTAGTCCGAGGCCAGGGCTATGCCGAGACCCGCGCCGACATATTCCTTTGCCCTGCCGTAGGGGATTCCGAGGAAGAATGACGAGCCCGGGAGCATCGTCGGCATAGTGCGTGAGTTCCTCAGCGCCTCCATCTCAGCATCTGTCGTGCGCTCAAGGTGATCGACCGAAAGGGCGTTGTGCCTGACGGCCACCTGAACGCCTCCGGAACAGGCCAGCTCGTTGGCGTGGATTTTCGGGATCAGACCGTGACGTTCTCCGGCGGAAAGGATGCGATCCGTTTCGGCTACGGTGAAGAAACCCTCGTCGCAGAACACATCGACGTATTCGGCAAGCCCTTCGGCGGCGACGGCGGGGATCATCTCCCCGCAGACGAGGTTGACATATTCATCCTGCCTGCCCTTGAATGCTCTGCCCACGGCGTGCGCCCCTAGGAAAGTCGCCCTGACGGTGGCGGGCGATTCGCTTCTGATCCGGCGGATCACCCTGAGCATCTTCAGCTCGTCCTCCGTGGTCAGGCCGTAGCCGCTCTTGATCTCGATCGCACCGGTTCCCTTTGCTATCATCTCCCGGACGCGGGCCATTGTCTGTGAATATAATTCCTCCTCGTCCGTGCGGTGCAGCAGGTCGGCGGAGTTGAGGATTCCGCCTCCGCGGGCTGCTATC
>CAVIGZ010000019.1:0-28346 GCA_963642565.1 Bacteroidaceae bacterium
TTCTTTTGGAAGAAGGAGTGTACCGGATGTACACGACTGATGAGAAAAGGAATCCGGGCCGAAAAGAATGAAAAAGATGATGCAGGTTATTTTTTGGTTTCTAAAAAAAAACAGCTTCTTGATGACACAAATTATGGGCAGGAGAATATTCCAGACAGTTTTATTGATTCTTGTTTCCGTGCTTTGCGGCGCTCAGCAGAGATGCCGGTACGAGATCCGCTTTGACACACCTACCTCATTCAGACAGCCTCCGGCCTGGTACGGGGACAAGGATCCGGAATGGGAATCACAGACCCTTCCCATCGGGAACGGCAGCATCGGGGCCAATGTGTTCGGCTCCATTCAGGCGGAGCGGATAACCCTCAACGAGAAAAGCCTTTGGCGAGGCGGACCGGGAACTTCGGGCGGGGCGGAACATTATTGGAACGCCAACAAGGAGTCGGCGTGGCTTCTCCCGGAAATCCGCCGGGCCTTTGCGGAAGGGCGGCCGGACAAGGCGGCTGAACTGACCCGGAAGAATTTCAACGGATTCGTCTCCTACTACGGCGAGGATGGGGACGAGTCCATCTTCGGCAGTTACACGACCGCCGGAGAACTGAAGGTCTGGACGGGGGTCGATTCCTCCTCCGTGACTGACTATCATAGGATTCTGTCCTTGGATGACGCCGTGGCGAGAGTGAGTTTCAGCAGCGGCGGAGTGCGCCACATCCGGGAATATTTCATCTCCTGTCCTGCGAACGTGCTGGTGATGAGGTTCCGGGCCGACCGTCCGGGGATGCAGAATCTCAGGTTGGAATTTTCCCCTAATCCTACAGCGGACGGAAGTGTGAGGCCTTATGGCGGAGACGGGTTGGAATATTCAGGAAAATTGAGCGGCAACCGGATGGAATATGCCGTCCGCGTCAGGATGTCGGTCATGGGAGGTTCGTATTCCAATAAGGACGGTGTTCTGGAGGCTTCGTCCGCGGATGAGGTTGTGTTCTATTTGTCCGCCGACACGGATTACAAGATGAACTATGCTCCGGATCTTGACGATCCGAAGGCCTACGTCGGGGTGGATCCGTCAGAAACGACAGGAAAATGGATGGACGAGGCGTTCGCAAAAGGCTATGACACTTTACTGCGTGAGCATATTTCCGACTATTCCTCATTGTTCGGGCGGGTGGAGTTGTCGCTGGGAGGAGATCCCGCTTCTGCCGGACTTTCCACTCCGGAGCGGTTGAGGCGTTATCGTTCAGGTGCTTCGGATTCCGGTTTGGAGGAACTGTACTACCAGTTCGGACGCTACCTGCTGATCGCCTCCTCCCGTTCAGGCAACCTTCCCGCCAACCTTCAGGGAATATGGCATGACGGCATCGACGGTCCGTGGCATGTGGACTACCACAACAACATCAACATCCAGATGAACTACTGGCCGGCCTGCTCCGCTAACCTGACGGAATGCGCGGAGCCGTTCTTTGAATATGTCCGCTCGCTTGTGAAGCCGGGGGAGAGGGTGGCGCGTTCGTACTATGGAGCCCGCGGGTGGACAGCCTCGATTTCCGGGAATCCGTTCGGATTCGCCTCCCCTCTGAGCTCCGAGGACATGATCTGGAATCTCTGTCCGATGGCGGGTCCGTGGCTCGCCACCCATTTTTGGGATTATTATGACTATACCCGTGACACCGCTTTCCTGCGTGACACGGCCTACGGGATTCTCCGCTCCAGCGCCCGCTTCACGGTCGATTATCTGTGGCATAGGCCGGACGGTTCCTACACCGCGGCGCCGTCCACCTCTCCGGAGCATGGTCCGGTCGATGAGGGGACCACATTCTCCCATGCTGTAGCGCGTGAGATTCTGCTTGACGCGGCGGCTGCAGCGGAGATCCTTGGCCAGGATGAGGAGGAGCGCGCCGGATGGCTGGCCGTGGAGCGGAATCTGCCGCCGTACAGGGTAGGCCGTTTCGGTCAGCTTATGGAATGGTCACGTGACATGGATGATCCTGAAGACCGTCACCGGCACGTGAACCATCTGTTCGGACTCCATCCCGGCCACACCCTGTCACCGTTTACCACACCTGAACTCGCCGAGGCCGCGCGCGTGACCCTGGACCACAGGGGAGACGGAGCCACCGGCTGGAGCATGGGCTGGAAACTGAACCAGTGGGCAAGGCTGCATGACGGAGACAGGGCCTACACCCTGCTTAGGAACCTTCTCTCGGACGGCACCCTTGACAATCTTTGGGACAGCCATCCTCCATTCCAGATAGACGGCAATTTCGGCGGCACCGCCGGCGTCACGGAGATGCTGTTGCAGAGCCACATGGGCTTCATCCATCTCTTGCCGGCCCTCCCTTCGGCCTGGCCGGACGGCCGAGTCGCCGGCCTTCTGGCCCGCGGCGGTTTCGAAGTCGATCTCGAATGGTCCTCCGGAAGACTGAAATCC
Source organism: Bacteroidaceae bacterium (assembly GCA_963642565.1). Taxonomy (GTDB): domain Bacteria; phylum Bacteroidota; class Bacteroidia; order Bacteroidales; family UBA932; genus Cryptobacteroides. The sequence continues at coordinate 2,426 of CAVIGZ010000019.1, forward strand.
GCTGTGATCCATTCCCGCGCCGGTTCCCGCTGCTCTCTGCGCTACGGTCAGACCGTAATGGAATTCGACACGGAACCCGGCGAAGTCCGTCGTCTTGCATTCCAATGAGAGGGAATCCGGGAAATATTCGTAATTTTGCGGTTCACTAATCGCTGAACTATGGCAGAGGACGGAAAGATTGTAATAAAAGGGGCCAAGGTCAACAACCTTAAGGACATCACGGTCGAGATCCCGAGGAACAAGCTTGTGGTGGTGACCGGAATATCCGGATCAGGGAAATCATCGCTGGCTTTCGACACGCTTTTCGCCGAGGGGCAGAGACGCTTCGCCGAGAGCCTTTCGTCCTATGCCCGCCAGTTTCTCGGCAGGATGAGCAAGCCGGACGTGGACTCCATCGAGGGCATCCCCCCGGCTATCGCGATAGGCCAGAAGGTCAATGTCAAGAATCCGCGCTCGACCCTCGCCACGACCACGGAGATCTACGACTACCTGCGGATCATCTTCGCGAGGATCGGCAGGACGTATTCCCCTGTCAGCGGCAAAGAGGTCAAGTGCCACAGCGTCAATGATGTGATGGCCAGCATATTGAGCGGCGATTCCAGAACGGCATATATTCTTGCCGACCTGAACTGGTCCGCCAGGGAGGACAAGGTCGAGTTGATGCTCCGGCTCAAGGAGGAGGGCTATTCACGCTTCTTCGGCGATGGAGGTGTCATCCGCATAGAGGACATCATGAGGATGGCGGACAAGGGCGGGTACCCGAAAGATCTCAACCTGCTGATAGACCGTCTGAAACTGCCTGTGTTCAAGGGGTGTCTGCCTTACGGGGATGACGGGGAGCCTTGGCTGCGGAATGAATGGGAGGACCTTCAGACAAGGCTACGCTCTTCGATCGACACGGCTTTCCGGGTTGGGGAGGGCAGACTCATCCTGCGCAAGGACGATTCCGTGGAGGAATATTCAAACCGCTTCGAAATGGACGGCATGACATTCCGCCAGCCCGATGAATATCTTTTCTCCTTCAACAGCCCTCTGGGCGCATGCCCCGTCTGCGGAGGTCTCGGAAAGATCATCGGTGTCAGTGAGGATCTCGTGATCCCGGACAAGACCAAGAGCATCTACGACGGTGCCATAGCATGCTGGAAAGGCGAGTCGATGGGCTGGTTCAAGGATCATCTGATCAAGGTCGCCTCCCGCTACGGGATTCCGGTCTTCGAGCCGTACTGCAATCTTCCCCGGAAAGTCAAGGACATCATCTGGAACGGACACAGCGTCGAGGGCGACGACAATTCGATCGTAGGCATCAACGAGTTCTTCAAGTGGGTGGAGTCCAACCGCTACAAGATCCAGTACAAGTACATGCTCAGCCGGTTCTCCGGCAGGACCGCATGCCACGCCTGCCACGGCACAAGGCTCCGTCCGGAGGCTCTGTACGTGAAAGTCGGCGGCAGGACCATAGCGGAACTGCTCGACATGAATGTGGATGAGCTTCTGGAATTTTTCGGCGGTCTGAAACTTACTGAATATGAGACCTCCATCGCCCGCAAGGCCATCGACGAGATAGTCTCCCGTCTCAACTGCATAAAGGATGTCGGGCTTGCCTATCTGACCATGAACCGCGCCAGCAACACCCTTTCCGGAGGGGAAAGCCAGAGAATCAATCTGGTGACGGCTCTGGGCAGCTCGCTGGTCGGTTCGATGTACATCCTGGACGAACCGAGCATCGGACTTCATCCGCGTGACACGGAGAGACTCATCGGAGTCCTGCGGAAACTCCGGGACATCGGGAACACCCTCGTTGTGGTCGAACACGACGAGGAGATCATCCGCGCGGCCGATGTGCTGATTGACATGGGGCCGTTCGCCGGCATCGATGGAGGACGTGTGGTCTTTCAGGGAAGGATTGATGACCGGATTCCGGAAAAGGTGACGCGTGACTCCCTGACCCTCCGGTACCTGACCGGAAAGGAGCCGCGCCATGTCAGGGAAAAACATCCGTGGACATATTCAATCACCGTGGAAGGAGCCCGGGAACACAATCTCAAGAACATTGACGTGCAGTTCCCGCTGGGTGTCCTGACCGTGGTCTCCGGAGTCAGCGGCAGCGGCAAGTCCTCCCTTGTGGGGGACATCCTTTACCCGGCGCTCTACCGGATGATCAACCAGACCGGCGACCTTCCGGGAATATTCAGAAAAATCTCCGGCAACACCGACCGCATCAAGGCTGTTGAATATGTTGACCAGAATCCGATAGGAAAGAGTTCTCGCTCCAACGCCGTGACCTATCTCAAGGTCTATGACGACATCCGCAAGCTCCTGGCCGGACAGCAGTACGCAAGGATCAACGGCTACACTCCGTCCTTCTTCTCCTTCAATCAGGACGGCGGACGGTGCCCGGAATGTCAGGGAGACGGTTTTGTGCGCATTCCGATGCAGTTCATGGCCGATGTGACGATGGTCTGCGAGGCGTGCGGAGGCAAGCGTTTCAAGCCTGACATCCTTGAGGTGCGTTTCAAGGGCAGGAATGTCGACGACATCCTGAACATGAGTGTCGGGGAGGCGATCTCGTTCTTCGGCTCTCAGCCTGAGGAACTCTCAAGACAGATCGCCCGCAAGCTCCGGCCGCTTGTCGATGTGGGGTTGTCCTACATCAAGCTGGGGCAGAGCTCGTCAACCCTGTCCGGCGGCGAGAGCCAGAGGATAAAGCTGGCCTGGTTCCTGTCCAAGAACGCGGACGAGGCGGACAGCGGCAGGAAGAAGATCATGTTCCTGTTCGACGAGCCGACGACCGGGCTGCATTTCCATGACGTGGAGAAACTTCTGAAAGCCTTTGACTACCTTATCCGCAGCGGACACACCGTGATCGTGGTGGAGCATAACCTGGATGTCATCAGGGCCGCAGACTGGGTCATCGACCTCGGCCCCGAGGCCGGAGACGCTGGAGGCCGTGTGGTCTTCACCGGCACCCCTGAGGACATGATCAGGAACGGGCGATCCTGGACCGCGAAGTATCTGCGAGGCCAATAACTTTGCTGCGTTCAAAATGGAATAATGAGTTAAAAATACTAACTTTGCCAATATTCATTGACTGTCGATTATGGACATTGATTTCGTTGTAACCTGGGTGGACATGAACGATCCCTTGTGGAAAGCGGATTTCGCAAAATATTCAGGGAAGATAGACAATTCAAAAAACCAGTTCTCGGAGGCTCGGTTCAGGGATTACGGCTTGCTGAAATATTGGTTCAGAGGCATTGACAAGTTCGCTCCATGGGTGCGTAAGGTGCATTTTGTGACATGCGGGCAGAAGCCGGAGTGGCTTGACGAGAACAACCCGAAACTGCATCTGGTGAGCCATCGGGATTATATTCCGGAGAACTTCCTGCCGGTGTTCAACTCTTCGTTGATCGAGTTGTACCTGCATAACATTCCGGATCTTGCGGAGCATTTCGTCTATTTCAACGATGATTTCTACATGACTGCCCCGACTCCTCCGGAAAGGTTTTTCCAGAATGGTCTTCCGACTGACATAGCCGTGTTCCGGATGAACACCGGAGCCAGCCTGTGGTCCAAATGTCTGGAGAACAATGTCAGGATCATCAATGAGAGATTTGACAAGAGGACTGTTCTGAAAGAGCATCATGACAAATGGTTTAATCCTGTCTATGGAGGTAAAAGTTGGCTCACGAGGCTGCTGAAACCTTATGGGAAATTCATAACTCTCAGGATTCCGCACAATGCCCAGCCGTACTTGAAATCAACTTTCGGGAAAGTCTGGGAATATGCCGGCGAGGAACTGACCCGTGTGTCAGCCAACAGGTTCCGCAGCCCGGAGGACTACACCCAGGAACTGTTCCGCACATGGCAGATCTGTGAGGGCGATTTCGTGCCATACAATACTTACGATGACACGAAGATGTTCCCGCTCATAATGAAGCCAGGAAAGGCTATAGAGGCTGTCAGGCAGGGAAAATACAGATTGGTCTGCCTGAACGACAACGTCCACATCCGGAACTATGACTGGGTGATGTCCTCTCTTGAGGCGTCGTTCAATGTCATTCTTCCGGAGAAGTCATCATTTGAAAAATAGCGTCAGAGGGTTATTCCGATTCTTTTTGTGATCCAGTCCTCGAAGAGTTTCTTTTCTTGGGGATCAGCTTCCTGAAGTGCGTTCATGCAGCCGTATTTCAGCCCATGCTGTCTGTCGGCCCAATCCAACTTCTCTTTAAGGTACTCAAGAGCCTTTGGCTTGCGGATCATCAGGTTCACTCCCTTGTGTGACTTGTGGATCAGCAGCCCTTTGCTTTCCGCAAGGACATAGAAGAAGCCTTGTACATTGAACTGCTCGTTGTCCCGGAATCTGTGACGGACATTCCTCCGGATGCTCTCCGGGTGTCCGGTGAGATATTCCTCAAGCACGCTCTTGAGAATGGGATGAGGCTCGTGCGGCAGGTAGAAGAAATGCCTCCATCCGATCATCTCGGCTCCATTCAGTAGAGAGTCCTTGTAGGTGAATCGCTTATGGTTGTTTTTCCGGAGGCGTATGGCCCTTAGCACTTTCATCACAGCTGACGGGAACCTGCTTGAATAGCACACCACCTTTCCGTCTCTGAACAGATCCTCTTTTCTTGAAGGGCCGGTAAAGAAGAAGTCATCGTTCATGTAGATGAACTCCTCGCTCAGGTCCGGTATGCGCCACATCATCGTCTCCACGGCGATGCTGTTGAAGACCGGAAGGTACTGTTCATATCCCTCGAAGAGAGTGTTCTGGTCCACGATGATCACAGGAACAGAATTGTCAGGGAAATTCTTTTCAATGAAATCTCCAAGATCAGGATCCTGCCTGTTTGTGACGATGAATATCCTTTTGACATAGGTGGCGAACCTGAGGATGGATGCAACCGCGAACCGGATCTCATAACTTTGTATGAACCGTTCCGGTCCTGCGATGTCCTCAAGTCTGTCCTCTTTTCTGGTGGTTATGTACCTGCTGCGCTCCGCCTTCAGTTTCGGGTCATTGCCGTTGACCCAAGTCAGTACGGCATCTATTTTTAACTCATCCATGCCATGTCAGATTTGGTTGTTCAATATCTTTCTGTAGAGTTCTATGTATTTCTTTGTGTATGCCATGTAGTCGAACTGTCCGGCGTAGCGGATCTCCCGTTCTTTCCTGTCCGGCTCAAGGAATGCCTCCAGCCCTTTCCGCACGGTGTCTGCCATGTATGCCGGCTCGAAATTGTCCCAGTAGAAGGCATGACCGCCTCCGATTTCAGGGAGTGAGGTCAGGTTCGAGCAGAAAACAGGTTTGCCGAAGCGCATGGCCTCAATGACCGGCAGCCCGAATCCTTCCAGCTTGCTTGGCATCATGAGCGCCGCGCAGTGAGCGTACAGCCAGTTCTTCTCCGCTTCGCTTACACCTCCGGCAAGAATCACGCTTCCTTTTGTCCCGGACTCTTCGATTCTCTTCCTGAGTACTTTGACGAAGTGTTTGTTCCTGAGGTCTCCACAGATTATCATTTTATGGTCAGGGAAGAGCCGCATCATCGGAAGCAGGGATTCGTAGTTCTTTCTCTTCACTACCTGACCCACGGCAAGGAAGAACTTCGTGCCGTCATCTACGAAGGACGGACGCTCGCGAGGGCCGTTTTCCACATCCCGTACACCGTTGTGAATGACAAATACTGGTCTTTTGCCAATGGGACAATGCCGCCTGACTCCATCCGCCACAAATTCGGAGATCACCGTGATGTAGTCGCTATGTATCATCCGCAGCATTCCGCGGATCATGTGCTTTATTCTGTGGATTCCATGTTTTTCCTGGAGATAATTCAGGTCGTGGATTGTCATCAGATGCCTTGTGTGCCGGAAGCGTTTCCTGAACTTGAACAACTGGTTGGTGGAATGCCAGATGTCGATGTCATGGCCAAGTCTGCTCAAATCCTTGACAGGGTGTTCGCAGGACACATAACTGACATTATCCCCGAAATAGCCGAAGAATCGCTTTGGAACGAGGTATGTGAAATGAATGTCAGGCACTTCCGTATGAGCCAGAATCCTGCCGTAGTTTTCGCTGATCTCTGTGAAGCCGCATAACCGTCCCAGTGTGGAGTGGTCAATCAGTACGTGTCTCATCATTAAAGGTTATGCCGGCTGTGCCGGCCGGTTATTCATTAAACAAAGTTAACAATATATATCGGAATATATAATCCGGTAACGGAAAAATCTTGCATGGAAGGTTATTTTCGGTCACATCACAATCTCTGTGAGTCACGCGTCTTCCCGCCGGCCGGCCCGGTTCCGGATAAGAGTAAAGCAAGTTCGAAATCTGAGTGGATACCGCGGCAGAACGCCGCTGAATGTTGTTCTGAGATCCGTCGGGCCGGCTGATCCTTGGCGGGATTGAAGCGTAAAGGAACTCTGTCGGACAATCCTCTGCCGGACAAAACCCTGGAACAAAGGTAGTTTTATAAAGCATACGAAGGCAGGTCCGAAAAGAAAGTCGGTGAAAATGTTTTTGTTTTTTATCGAATTGTGGCGAAATCGCGAAATAGATTGTAAATTTGACGCGCTACAAAAAAAGTTTATCGGGTATATAAAAATATTTATGGGCTTGATTAGAAGAATGAGGATGTTTTTCCGTGGTACACGCCACGATTTTGTTCCGATTCTCGCGCGGCAGACAGACTTCCTCTGCAAGACATCGTCACTTCTGGTGGAGATGTTCGGAACCGAGGACGTGGAGTACAGGGCGAGGATGGAGAAAGAGATAAAGTCCTGCGAGGTGCAGGGAGACGCTCTCCTGACAGAGTTCCATGAGATGCTTTCCGGTCGTCTTTTCGTGCAGGTCAACAAGTTGGACCTACAGGCTGTGGCGATGGCAATGGATGACTGTCTGGATGTCATAAAGGACACCTCCAAGGCTGTGCTTATCTACCGTCCGGCCAAACTTGATGACCAGCTGAAGGATCTGGCTCAGATGGCAAAGTCCCAGTCTGAGGTCATCCACGACGTGATTCCGCTTCTGGTGAACCTGAAGAGGAACCTTCCGGCCATCTCGATGGCATGTGAGCGCGTGACAGAACTGGAGCATGCCGCCGACGATGCCTACGAGGAGTACATGGGCTACATATTCGGCAACGAGGAGAACACCCGTGAACTGGTGAAGTACAAGAATCTTGCGGAGATGCTTGAGAACGCCACTGATGCCCACAAGCGCATCTCCGATAACATCCGGAAACTTCTGCTCAATTATCTGGTGGATTGACGGACTCGGAATCCGAAATCAAAAAAAATTGTAAATGTCTTTGATTGTTATTAAATTTGTAGGATTGTCAGAGACAAGTGATTTTTTTATGGCTATAGCTACTATTCTGAAAAAAGTGTTTGGCTCGAAGGCCGACAGGGATCTCAAGCAGCTCAGACCTGTTCTCAACAAGGTTCTGGAGGCTTACGGTCCGATAGACCGGCTCTCCGATGATGAGCTCAGGGCCAAGACGGAAGAGTTGAAGGCAAGGCTGCGGGACTGCGAGGCTCCGTTCGAGAAGAGGATCGCTGAGATCAAGGCCAAGTTGGGAGAGGACATCCCGGTTCATGAGAAGGAGAGTCTTGCGACCGAGTCTGACAAGCTTGTGAAGGACGAGGACGCGGAGATTGAGAAGGTTCTGGAGGAGATTCTTCCGGAGGCTTTCGCGATAATGAAATCCACAGCCCGCAGGTTCAAGGAGAACGGCACCATAGAGGTGACTGCCAATGATTTTGACCGCTCGCTCAGCATAAACCACGATTTCGTCCGGATCGAGGGCGACAAGGCCGTTTACCGGAATCACTGGACCGCCGGCGGCAACGAGGTGACCTGGGACATGGTCCACTACGATGTCCAGCTGATCGGCGGCATCGTGCTGCATCAGGGAAAGATAGCGGAGATGGCGACCGGTGAGGGAAAGACCCTTGTCGCGACCCTCCCTGTGTTCCTCAATGCTCTGGCCGGCAAGGGAGTGCATGTCGTGACAGTCAATGACTACCTCTCCAAGCGAGACTCCGAGTGGATGGGACCGCTCTACATGTTCCACGGTCTTTCTGTGGACTGCATCGACAAGCATGAGCCTAACAGCGACGCGCGCAAGAGGGCCTACAACTGTGACATCACGTTCGGAACGAACAACGAGTTCGGCTTCGACTACCTTCGTGACAACATGGCGGTGAACATGACCGACCTCGTCCAGAGGAAACATCACTATGCCATTGTCGATGAGGTGGACTCCGTGCTCATCGATGACGCGCGTACTCCGTTGATCATCTCCGGTCCTGTGGCCAAGGCTCAGGACGATGAGCAGTACATGGAGTTCAGGCCTTATGTCGAGAGCCTTTACCAGAAGCAGCGCGCCCTTGTGACGCAGGTTCTGAACGACGCCAAGAAGGCGATCGCCGCAGGCAGGGAGGACGAGGGCGGAATGCTTCTGCTCCGCGCCTACAAGGGTCTTCCAAAGTACCAGCCTCTCATCAAATTCCTCAGCGAGCAGGGCATGAAGCAGTTGATGCAGAAGGCCGAGAACTACTACATGCAGGACAACGAGCGCGAGATGCACGTCGTCACCGACGAACTCTATTTCGTTATCAGCGAGCAGCAGCACTCTGTTGACATGACCGACAAGGGACACGACCTGCTTGCCAATGCCGTCTCCAATCCGGATTTCTTCGTGCTTCCTGACATGGGCGGTCAGATCGCCGAAATCCAGAAGAATCCGGAACTCTCCGCCGAAGAGAAGCAGGAGAGGAAGGACGCGCTCATGGAGGATTTCTCCCTAAAGAGCGAGAGGGTCCACACGGTGATCCAGCTCCTCAAGGCCTATGCCATGTTCCAGAAGGATGTGGACTACATCGTGATTGACAACAAGGTCAAGATCGTGGACGAACAGACCGGACGTATCATGGAGGGCCGGCGCTGGAGCGACGGACTGCATCAGGCCGTGGAGGCCAAGGAGAACGTCAAGGTCGAGGCCGCCACACAGACTTTCGCCACTGTCACGCTTCAGAACTATTTCAGGATGTACCACAAACTCGCCGGTATGACAGGTACCGCCGAGACGGAGGCTGGTGAGTTCTGGTCCATCTACAAGCTGGATGTCGTTGTCATCCCGACCAACCGTCCTGTCATCAGGGACGACCAGGATGACCTCATCTACAAGACGAAGAAGGCGAAATACACCGCCGTCATCGATAAGGTTGAGGAACTCATCGCCAAAGGCCGTCCGGTTCTGGTGGGAACCACGGATGTGGAGACTTCAGAACTTCTCAGCAGAATGCTCCGCATGAGAGGTATCAAGCATAATGTCCTCAATGCCAAGGAACACGCCAGAGAGGCGGAGATCGTGGCGCAGGCAGGTCTGTCCAGCACGGTGACCATCGCCACGAACATGGCCGGCCGTGGAACCGACATCAAGCTTTCCCAGGAGGTGAAGGCCGCCGGAGGTCTCGCTATAATCGGTACGGAAAGGCATGACAGCCGTCGTGTGGACCGTCAGCTTCGTGGACGCGCCGGACGTCAGGGAGATCCTGGATCCTCGGCTTTCTACGTTTCCCTTGAAGACAAGCTGATGCGTCTTTTCGGTTCGGAAAGAATCGCCGGTGTGGTTGACAAACTCGGAATGGCCGATGACGAGGCTCTGGTGAGTGGAATGCTCTCCAAATCAATCGAGAACGCCCAAAGGAAAGTCGAGGAGAACAACTTCGGAATCCGTAAGAGACTCCTTGAATACGACGATGTGATGAATTACCAGCGCGAGGCCGTCTATGCCAGAAGGCGCAACGCCCTTTCCGGAGAGAGGATCGAGATCGATGTCAGGAACATGATGATCGACTCCGCCTCAATCATAGCCGGACGCGCGGAAGGCATGCCTTATCAGGATTTTGAGGAATATGTGATGGCCCAGTTGTCCATCGACCTCGGATTCGATGAGAATTTCTACTCCAGCGCCAAGGGCGACCAGCTTGCGGACGCTCTATGCAGGCAGATGCAGGAGGTTTACGAGCGCAGGATGAACACCCTCGCCGAGAAGGTCTATCCGTTCATCAAGATGATCTTCGAGAAGCAGGGGAACATGTACAAGAACATAGCCATCCCAATCTCGGACGGGCGCAAGATGCTGACCCTCAGCGTAGATCTTGAAAAGGCGTACAACTCTCAGGGTCGGGAGATCGCCAAGTCCCTCAGCCGTTCGATCATCCTTTACCAGATCGACGAGCACTGGAAGCAGCATCTGCGCGACATGGATGACCTTCGTCAGAGCGTGCAGAACGCCGCCTACGAGCAGAAGGATCCTCTTGTGGTGTACAAACTGGAGAGCTACAATCTCTTCGCCACCATGCTTGAGGAACTCAACAAGGATGTCCTCTCGTTCCTCCTGCGGGCTTTCGTCCCTCTGCGCGAGGACAGCGAAGCCCGTCCGGCGCAGGCTCCGAGAGGCCAGGACATGAGCAACCTGAGGGCCCGGCGCGACGATCTCACCACCAATGGCGAGCAGAAGGCGAGAACCCCGGTCCGCGTGGACAAGAGGGTTGGTCGTAACGATCCGTGTCCTTGCGGTTCCGGCAAGAAGTACAAGAACTGCCACGGTGCAGGATTGGTATAAAACTGATTGAATATGAAAAAAAATAAACTTATTAACAATAATATTATAATGATGAGTACAACTAACAGTTTAAACGGTTCCTCTGAAATCAATGATGTCAGCAGAATCTCCGCAGGAACGGTGATCAAGGGTGACATCACATCTCCTAACGACATAAGGATAGACGGTACGTTCGAGGGACGGATCTTCTCCCAGGCCAAGGTTGTGGTGGGGGAGAAAGCCATTATCAAGGGCGATATCATCTGCAACAACGCTGACTTCTGGGGTACGATGATAAAGGGTAACTTTTTTGTGAAGGACACCCTTTCTCTCAAGGACACTTGCATCGTGGATGGCGACCTTCACACCGGAAGGCTTCAGGTCGAGCTGGACGCCAAGCTGACCGGCGGCTGCAGGATAATCACCGAGGAGGAGTTCAACCAGCTTACCTCCGCCGAAAACACTCCCGAAATGTACGAGGTCAAGGCTCCGTCCATCAGAGAGGATGAATTCACCGTAGATTCCGGCCAAGTCTCCGATCTCGATCCGGCCAACAACGAGTTTCCGGAGGCGTAGTTTTCCCGGTGTTACAGAGCTTGTCGAAGTGACGGTGTGCCGGTGGTTCGACAGGCTCTAAAGTCCGCTGTCGCTGTTCTTGATTTTCTGATTGACGGCACGGGCTTTCTTCCCGTAGGAGAAATTATAGACACAAGTGAGGATGACAGTGTTTTTCTGACTGGTCATCCTGCTTGTGCTTTTCATTGTCAGAGGAGAACCGGGTCCGGTTAGTACCACTGTGAGAGGTCGGAAAACGAAAATAGGAAGAAAACTTTCGTTTTCCTCCTACTCGATTGGAGCGGAATGCGAGGCTCGAACTCGTGACCTTCGGCTTGGGAAGCCAACGCTCTACCAACTGAGCTAATTCCGCAAAAAATGCGAGGCTGATGATCTTCTGTTAGCCCCGCATCTTTGTGATCCCCACAGGATTCAAACCTGTAACCTTTTGATCCGTAGTCAAATGCTCTATTCAGTTGAGCTAGGGGACCAGTCTGTCGGAGATTCTGCTCCGAACATATTTCCGCAAGGGGGCTATGCCTGTTCTTCCTTGACGAAAGCAAGTCTCTTTTCCTTGATTCTTGCCTTCTTGCCGGAGAGTTTGCGCAGATAGAAGATTCTTGCCCTGCGAACCTTGCCGACCTTGTTCAGTTCAATGCTGTCGATGAATGGTGACTGGAATGGGAAAATCCTCTCGACTCCGATGCCTCCGGAAATCTTGCGGACTGTGAAAGTCCTTGTCTGCGGGGTGGCGCCTCTGAGCTGGATAACCACGCCTCTGAATTTCTGGAGTCTATCCTTGTCACCCTCCTTGATCCTGTAGGAGACGGTGATCGTGTCACCGGCCTTGAATCTTGGATAAGTAGCGACCTTCTCGTTAGCGAAAGCCTCTTCTACAACTTTAATCAAATCCATTTCTCAAAATTTTTAACGCAACATTACGCACATCTGATAACGACCCGTAAGCGGTTGCTCCTGTTTTTCGGACTGCAAATGTACGAAGTTTTTCTTAAAACAAAAAACTTTTCAAGGTTATTTGCGGAAAATTCACATCAGAAGATGTTCTTCATCTTGTCGAACAACGCCTTGTCCTCACGGGTAGGATCCGGGGTGAAGGATCTGCTTGCTCTCATGTTCTCCAAAGCGTTCCTCTCGTCGGAGGAGAGCCTTTTGGGGATCCAGACCAGAATCTTGACGTAGAGGTCGCCTGTACCGCTTCCGTAGCCGCTCACGGCCGGCAGTCCTTTTCCTCGGAGTTTCATCACTGTCCCGGACTGTGTGCCCGGGTCAACCTTCACCTTGTAGGAGCCATCCAGGCAAGGGACGGTTATCTCTGTTCCGAGGATCGCATCCGTCACGGAGATGACTGTCGAGTAGAACAGGTTCTTGCCGTCGCGCTTGAGGTTGGAGTGTCCGATCTCCTCTATGATGACGAGCAGGTCGCCGTTCACTCCGCCATGCGGCGCAGCGTGTCCTTCGCCTCTGATGGTCAGCTGCATCCCGTCCTCCACTCCGGCCGGAATCCTCACCTTGACGCTTTCGCGCCTGCGGACCACTCCGGTCCCGCCACAGGTGCGGCAAGGATTGCTGATGACTTTTCCTTCGCCGCCGCATTGAGGGCAGGTCGAGTATGTCACAGTCCTTCCGAACAGCGAATTGACCACCCTCTGGGTCTGGCCGGAGCCGTGGCAGGAAGGGCAGGTCTTCACGTCTGACGCGTTCTTTGTCCCGCGTCCTCCGCAGTCAGGACAAGGCCTGTTTCGCTCGATGGTGATCTCTTTCTCGACACCGGCGGCGATCTCCTCAAGGGTAAGGCGGATCCTTGTGCGGATGTCACGTCCTTTCACGACCCTCTGCTGCGTTCTGCCCTGTCCTCCGCCGAATCCTCCGAATCCGGAGAATCCTCCGCCGCTGAATCCGCCGAATCCACCGCCGAACAGGTCGTTCAGGATGTCGTTCAGGTTGCCGAACCCGCCGCTGAAGTCAGGTCCCGGCTGACCGTCCACGCCGGCGAATCCGAACTGGTCGTATTTTGCCTTTTTGTCAGGGTCGCTGAGTACTGAATATGCCTCCGAGGCTTCCTTGAACTTCTCCTCCGCAGTCTTTTTCTCTGCTTCCGTTCCGTCCACCCAACGGTCCGGATGCCATTTCATCGCGGCGGTCCTGTAGGCTTTCTTTATCTCGTCGGCCGTGGCGGTCTTCGCGACCCCCAGCACCTCGTAGTAATCTCTCTTCTCTGCCATATTCGCGAACCTCCTATATTCCTACAACCACTTTGGCGTAGCGGATGACCTTGCCGGAAAGGGTGTAGCCTGTCTGCACCACGTCATAGACCAGCCCTTTCCGCTCTTCCTCCTGAACCGGGAACTGGGCCACAGCCTCGTGGAAGTCGGTGTCGAATTTCTCGCCCTTGGCCTTGATCGCCTCAAGCCCCCTGGTTTTGAGGTAGGACATCAGTTTGTTGAAGATCAGGCCGGTGCCTTCCTTCGCGACCTCGTCCGCGGAGTTCTCCAACATCTTCATCGCCCTCTCGCAGTCGTCAAGCACGGGAAGAAGTCCTTTGATCGTGTCGGCGGCCGCCGACGAGACGAGTTCAAGCCTCGCGTCCGCGGAATGTCTGCGGAAATTCTCGAAATCGGCCATCAGGCGGACGTAGTCATCCTTCTCCTTGGCCACGCTTGCCTTCAACTCCTCGTTCTCTTTAAGAAGAGTGTTCAGTCTCTCCTCGATCGCCTTGGCCTCGTCAGCTTCCTCTTTCCCGTCTTCCGCCTTATCCGCGCCCTCCGGTCTTACAACGGTCTCTTCCTCATTTGCGGCAGTCCCGGGGCGTTTGCGATCTTCCTGATCTATCTTGTCTTTTTTAATGTCCTTGCTCTTTTTGCTCATATCGTAATTCTCCTTTTTCAACATGGCTCGCCTCTTCAGGCCATAACGGCCACGGAAGCGACTGCAAAGATAATCAAATTATCTGCCAATAACAGAATCGCTGACATAATGTCAGACTGCCGATCTTGTTATTTCCCGTTCCTGTTGCTAACTTTGTCTGATAATTGATTTAAGTTTCGCATGTGCGAAACACCTTATTTCCCGTCACGAAAGAGACGGAGCAAGTCCCTCCCCCGAGGGGAGGGATTCAGGGAGAGGGTAACGTGAACTGATTTTTTTATGGCAATGTCCTTTGAACGTGAGATAAGGTATTTTGTCACAGGCACTTTATTACAAGCGAAAGTTAAGTAATTGATTACACGATGAGCGCATTCGTCAATGAAGATTTCATGCTGTCCAATGGGACCGCGCGGCAACTGTTCCACGGTCAGGCCGAGAAACTGCCGATAATCGACTACCACTGCCACCTTTCGCCGCGCGAGATCGCCGAGAACGTCCGGTTCCGCGACATCACGCAGCTTTGGCTTGTGGACGGTCACGGCGGCGATCACTACAAATGGCGCGCGATGAGGGCGAACGGAGTGCCTGAGGAATATATTACCGGAGACAGATCCGCCTGGGAGAAGTTTGAGAAATGGGCTGAGACGATGCCATGCCTGATGAGGAATCCTCTCTACCACTGGTCGCATCTGGAACTCGGCAGGGTTTTCGGAATAGACAGGATCCTGAAGCCTGAGACCGCCCGGGAGATATTCGAGGAATGCAATGCGAAGCTGGCCACTCCGGAGTTCCGTGGACAGGCGCTCATCCGCAGATTCAATGTGGAGGTGGTCTGCACTACGGATGACCCGGCGGATGACCTTCACTGGCACGGACAGATCGCCGAACATCCTTTCGGGACCAAGGTCCTGCCGACCTGGAGGCCTGACAAGGTTATGGGAATCGGGAACACCAAGTCATTCAATGAATATCTTGGCAGACTCTCGGAGGCTGCGGATGTGGAGATACGGTCATATTCAACATTGATCGAGGCACTTCGCAAAAGACATGATTTCTTCTCTTCGATGGGCTGCCGCCTTTCGGACCACGGCCTTGACACTTTCTATGCGGAGGATTATGATGCGAGAGGGATTGAGAGAATATTCAGCGCCGCTCTTTCCGGGATGCCGGTTGACAAGTGTGACGCCATGAAGTTCAAGAGCGCGGTTCTGTACGATCTGGCGGTGATGGATGCCGAGTCCGGTTGGACCCAGCAGTTCCACATCGGGCCGCTGCGCAACAACCGTACGAGGATATTCACGAGTGTGGGTCCTGACGCCGGTTGCGATTCGATGGACGACAAGCCGATAGCCGTGGCAGGAAACAGGTTCCTCGATGCGTTGGACAAGACGGGCAATCTTGCCAAGACCATCCTTTATTGCCTGAACCCCAAGGACAACGAGGTGATGATGACGATGGCCTACAATTTCAATGACGGTTCCGTGCCGGGCAAGATGCAGTTCGGCTCAGGCTGGTGGTTTCTCGACCAGGAGAACGGAATGCGCCGCCAGATTGACGCTCTTTCGTCGCTTGGCCTGCTGAGCCGCTTTGTCGGCATGCTGACGGACTCCAGAAGCTTCATCAGTTACCCGCGTCATGAATATTTCCGCCGCATCCTCTGCGACGTCATCGGCACCGATGTCGAGAGCGGAAAAATCCCTGCCTCCGAGATTGACACTGTCGCCGGGATGGTCCGTGACATCTCCTACCGCAATGCCAAGGAGTATTTCGGGTTCTGACAAGCGTCGGAAAATAAGCTGATCCGGTCAAAAACGGTTATTTTTGTCCTCTGAACATTCCAGATTATGCCAAGTTACCTCCAGATAGAGAACATTTCCAAATCCTACGGCCCTAAAGTCTTGTTCGAGCACATCGGCTTCAACATCAACGAAGGCGACAAGATAGCCCTCATCGCCCCGAACGGCACCGGCAAGACCAGCCTCCTGCGCATCCTCGCCGGCAAGGACAGTTCCGATTCGGGAGGCAGGATATTGTTCCTCAAGGACATCCGCATCGCGTTTCTTGAACAGGAGTATGAATATGATCCCGAATCCACCGTGTGGGAGCAGATCATGCGGGACAGCGAGCCGTGGACGAGGACCCTTGATCCGGAACATCTTGCCGAGTACGAGCAGCGCGTCCGCCGTCTTCTGACCTCTTTCGGGATGTCAGACCATGACCGCAGGATGAAAGTGCTTTCCGGCGGAGAGATCAAGCGCGCCGCCATCGTGGTGATGCTTGCCAGCGAGGCGGACTTCTTTGTGATGGACGAGCCTACGAACCATCTGGACATCGACGGCATCGAGTTTCTGGAGAACTATCTGTCCCACGCCCGCTGCACTCTTCTGATGGTGACACACGACCGTTATTTTCTGGACTCCGTGGCGAACACGGTGATGGAGATGGATCACGGAGCCGTCTATGTTTATAAAGGAAACTATCAGAACTATCTGGAAAAGAGGCAGGAACGCATTGAAAACTACAACGCCGAGACCGACAGGATAAAGAATCTCCTGCGCCGGGAACTGGAATGGATGCATGCCAGCCCGTGCGCCAGAACCGGCAAGGCCAAGTACCGCAAGAACGCCTTCTACGAATTGAAAGACAGGGCGGAGCAGGTTTACAGAACCGACAATGTCAGCCTTGCGGGGATGGGACAGGCCTCAAGACTCGGGACCAAGATCATCAACTGCAAGGATCTCTGTTTCTACTATGGCGACGACTGCTACCTCAGTCATTTCACCTACAATTTCCAGCGTTACGAGAAGGTCGGGATCGTGGGCAGGAACGGAGTCGGCAAGACCACTTTCATCAATCTTCTGATAGGGGATATGGATCGGTCGGATCACGGCGCATCAACGGTTGGTGAGCCTTGCCGAACCACCGGCGTGATCGAGAGGGGAGAGTCCCTGAAGATCGGCTACTACCGTCAGAGCGGGATGCGTTTCGATGAGGATCAGACTGTCCTGGAGACTGTGAACGACACCCGTCTCCTGAGTCAGTTCCTCTTTCCGCACGACATGCTGAACAACCGGGTCGGCAAGCTTTCCGGCGGGGAGAAACGCCGTCTCTACCTTCTGACCATCCTTATGAGCCAGCCGAACCTGCTGATAATGGATGAGCCGACCAACGATCTGGACATCGTGACCATAAATATCCTTGAAGAGTATCTGAAAGAGTTCAAGGGCACGCTGATCATAGTTTCCCATGACCGCCATTTCCTGGACCGTCTGGTCGATCATCTGTTTGTGTTCAGCGGTGACGGCGATGTCAAGGACTTCATAGGCAGTTACAGCCAGTACCGCGAGTTCATCAAGGACCGCGAGGCCTTGAAACGCGACAAGGTCCGTGAGGAGGAACGTGCCGCAAAGTCGGAAGCCGTATCTTCCCCGGGGGGCGTGTCCGATTCCGACACGGTGGCTCCCAAGGCTCCCCGTCCTGACGTTCCTCGCAAGTTGAGTTACAAGGAACAACGCGAACTTGAGCAGATCGAGAAAGACATGGAGTCCCTCACTGCAGAGAAGTCAGACCTTGAGTCAAGAATGAACGGTGGACTCACAGATCCCGCCGAACTCAGGAGGATCACCACCCGCTTCGCCGAAGTCTCCTCCCTTCTCGACGCCAGGGAAACCCGCTGGCTTGAGCTCTCGATGTAGCCTATCTGAACAGCCTGTCGATGTCCTTGACGGTGTGGGGGAGGGCGAAGACCACGACGCGGTCGTAGGGTTCTATGCGGGTGGAGCCGATGGCGATGTAGGACTCGCTGCCGCGGATGAGCCCGCCGATCACGGCGTCTTTCGGGAATGAGATGTCCTTGAGGGCGCCTTTGGTTATGGCGCTGCCGGGAGCGACCGTATATTCAAGAACCTCGGCGTCTGTGCCGCTCATGTACTTCACCAGACGGGCCTTGCCGCTGAGGGTGAACTTGAAGAGGCGTCCGGCGGTGATCAGCTTCTTGTTGATGACCGAGTCCACGCCCATCTCCTCGGCGAGGTGGATGTATTCGATGTTCTCGACCTCGGCTATGGTGCGCTCCACTCCGAACTTCTTCGCCACGACGCAGGCCAGGACATTGGCCTCGTCATTTCCGGTCAGAGCCAGAAAGGCGTCGTAGCCCCTGATCCCTTCCTCAAGCAGGAAGTCGGAGTTCCTCCCGTCGCCTGTGACCACGACCACATTGTCCGGAAGCCTTTCCGAAAGAGCCATACCGCGCTCCCTGTCCCGTTCAAGGATTTTCACCGAGCTGATCTTCGGGCTGAGTCTCGCGGCGGCCAGGGCGGCGATGTCCGAGCCTCCCAGGATCATCACCTTGTCAATCTCTATGTTGTTCTTGCCGAGAAACTTCATCAGGAATGCCATGCCTTCCCTGGTGGCGATGATGAACACAAGGTCGTTGAACGTGAACTTGGTGTCGTACTTAGGCATGAGCGTTTTCCCGGCCCGGGAGATTGCGATCACGCGGAACTGAAGCTCGTCGCTGGTCGCTATGGCGGCGAACTCGGCGACCTTCATGTCGATAAGCGGTGAGTCCTCCTCCAGTTTGAACACCTCGACCTGAAGTTTTCCGCGTGCGAAATCCATCGTCTCGGTGGAGGACGAGTGCTTCAGCAGATCGAAGATCTCGTCAGCCGCAAGCCTTTCGGGGTAGAACATCAACTCGATGCCCATCTGCTTGAACAGCAGTTTGTTCTCTGCAGAAAGGAAATCATTGTCATCAATCCTGGCCGTCACCTTCGCCGCTCCGAGGTTCTTCGCCAGAAGAGCGCTCACAAGATTCACGTCCTGAGGCACGAAAGGCACGACGGAGATGAACAGGTCGGCATCCTGCACGCCGGCCTCACGCATTGTCCTCAGGGAGGACGGAGCGCCTTCGATGGTGATCACATCGGCGATGGCGCCGAGACTTGCAAGCCTCTGCGGATTGTCGTCGATGACGGTGATGTCATTGGCCTCCATGCTCAGCATCTTCGCAAGATGCGAACCTACCTCACCTGCTCCCTGAATGACGATTTTCATACGAACTTTCTTAAATATTCAAAAATTCCTTTTCCCTTGAGCGCCGCCAGCGGGACGATCCACTCAGGGAAAAGCGTCGGAATGTCGATCCCGCGGTGTGTGCCGGCATATTCCTGAACATCCTTGACATCCGGTCCGGTTCCGAGTTCCCGGAACTCCCTGTGCGCCTCCAGAACCGCCTTGAAGCAGTCTTTCCTTCCGGTCAGCAGATAGACCAGCGCGGCACACCCGTCCAGACATTTTCTCAGGAATATGGTGCCCTTGGCGCGTCTGCAAGCCTTGACGGCAGCCTTTTCCGGGGTCAACTCCCTTATTTCCTGCAATGAATATGTCTTCGCGAGGTTGTTCCGGAGCATCAGGAGGTTGTTCCGGTAGTTCAGCTTCAGCTTCCACGGGGAGCCGTTCGGCAGCGTGCCGCCTCCGAGATGCCACACGACCGACTGCGGCACGACGAATATGCTCTTCCCCTCCAGCTGGAGTCTCCAGCAGAGGTCGATCTCCTCCATGTGGGCGAAGAACCTGTCGTCCAGCCCTCCCATTCTTGAATACTCCTCCTTGCGGATCATCAGGCAGGCTCCGGTGGCCCAGAACACCTTGGCGGGGGAGTCGTACTGACCCTCGTCCTTTTCCACTCTCCCGAGAACCCGGCCGCGGCAGAACGGGTAGCCGAAACGGTCCAGAAGACCGCCTGCCGCTCCGGCATATTCAAAACTGTCCCTGTCGTACCAGGAGCGTAGCTTCGGGGCGCAGGCGGCGCAGTCCCGGTGGCTGTCCATCCAGCCGGTCAGTGGGGCAAGCCAGTTTCCGGACACCTCGATGTCGGAGTTGATCAGGACAAAATATTCAAGATCCCCGGCCTCTGGCAATCCGCAGACGGCCTTGAAAGCCCTGTTGTAGCCTCCGGTGAATCCGTAGTTCCTGTCCAGACGGATCTGCCGTACCGAAGGGAACCTTTCGGACAGCATCTCCATCGAGCCGTCGGTGGACGCGCTGTCCGCGACGATGACCTCTGTCCGTGGCGTGGCCGAAGCCAGCAGCCCGGGCAGGAAGCGCTCAAGGTATTCCTTTGTGTTCCAGTTCAGTATGACGACCGCCGTACGCATGGGATTATTCTTCCTTGTGGCAGTCGCAGTTGCCGTGACAGCATTCGCCGCCGTCTTTGTGACCTTCTCCGTGGCAGCACTCTCCGTCCTTATGGCCCTCTCCGCAGCAGCCGCCCTCGCCCTTGTGGCAGTGGCATCCGTGTTCCTCCTGAGGGAGGAACTCTCCGTGGAGACCTTCCTTCAGTTCTTTTTCGGTGGCCTTCCGGACGCTCACGACCTTCCCTGTGAAGTTGAGGGTCTTGCCGGCCATCGGATGGTTGAAGTCCATCGTTACTGTCTCGGCCTTGACCTCATGGACGGTTCCCTGAACGACCTGGCCTGTGTTGCTGAGCATCGGAATCACCTGGCCCACGACGAGGAGATCCTCGCGTACCTGACCTTCGATCTCGAAGGCGGCCTTCGGCAGGTCTATGAGGCGGCTCTCGTCGAATGTGCCGTAGCCTTCCTCCGGTGTCAGGGTGAAGGCGAACCCGTCGCCCGGCTCCTTGCCCTCAACCTCGCTCTCGAATTTCGGGAGAAGCATATGTGTTCCGTGAATGTAGCCAAGCGGACGTTCTTCTGTGGCCTTGTCGGCGAGTTTTCCGTCAACGATCAGTTCGTAGGTCAGCTCGACCACATTGTCTTTCTGTACTTTCATGATGATTAATTATGGTTGATATGTTTGTTTCTCAGTCTGTTCAGACTCCTCTCATGCACTGAAGTCCACATTTCCGAACGCTAAGGTAGGAATAAGTTTTGACTTACAGAACCTCGCGTCGTTTCCTGCGGCCAGAAGACTGTTCCAGAGAGTGAGCAGATTGCCTGTGATCAGTGTCTCGCGGACAGGATGGACGATCTTGCCGTCCCTGAAAAGGAATCCCTCCACGCCGAAGGAGAAGTCTCCGGTGGCGGAGTTGCTGTTGCCGCCGTTGAATCCGGTGACAAGGATGCCGTCGCCGACGAGGCGCATCAGTTCCTTCCTGCCTATCTCGCCGGTCACTGAGCCTGCCGAAGAGACCTTCTCTGCGAGAACAGGTGCGACGCAAGGCAGAAGCACCGGCCTCGTGGCATCCTCGACCGTAGGTTTTATCCCCATCTTCCTTGACATGTAGGTGTTTACAAAATACTCCTTGACCACCCCGCTTCCGATGATCGGAGTCTCGGCGGTCGCGACTCCTTCCGAGTCAAACAGCCTCGATCCGGTCTCCCCGACACTCACAGGCTTGTCCCAAATGTTCAGCCATTCCGGGAACACCTTCTTTCCCAGCGAGTCCAGCATGAACGAATTCTTCTGCTGCAATGAATATCCTCCAAGGGCGTTCAGCACAGGCGTCACGAGCCTTGAGGCCACTTCACTGTCTATGACCATGTTGTGCTTCCCGCTTTCGATCTTCAAAGGGCCGATCTGCGACATTGCCCTTCTGAAGGCGGTCTCGCCGCAGTCCCTGATGTTCAGATCCTTGAGCATGGGCGTGGCATCCCACCAGTAGCCGCTGAAGCGGTTCCCGTCAGAGTCCTGCACCGTCACCTCCACTCCATATTCAAAGGAAGTCTCGGTGTGGCGGCAGCGCAGTCCGTTGGAATCTGTCACCAGAGAGTCGAAGATGGTGTCTGAATATTCCCCCTCCTCCGAGATGAGACCGTCACCGGAGTGTTTCCTGAATATGGCCGCACCGAGTGCCATCCGGAGTCTTTCGTCCGATGAAAGATCAGGGTATCCGGAATCATACAGTCCGAGCTCCTTACCCGTTACGGCATTTTTGGCGGTTCTGGACTCTTCCGGCAGATCCCTGCAAGGGTCATCCGCAAGCATCCTTACGGTGGCTATCGCGTTTTTCAGGAAATCATCCAGTTCGCTTTCCACCAGCCTGTTGGTGGAGAAACTTCCGAATTTCCCGTCCGCGAAAAGGCAGACGCTGACCGATCTGTCAAGGCAATGGTTCACCTTGTCCAACTCTCCGTTTAGTGTTCCGAACAACTCCATCAGGCTCTTGTTCAGCGTGACGCGGACCTTGTCCGCTCCAAGGTCGAGAGCTTTTCGCAGACAGCTGTCAGCGACCTTGATCTCCTGTTCAGTCAGCATTCCGTTGATCTCTTCCATTCTATTCTCCTCCGACAGTCAGTTTGTTGATCAGCACCGTGGGAATTCCGCATGAGACCGGACAGCTCTGCCCCTTGCCGCACGTCCATGCCCCCTCGTCAATCTTCAGGTCATTTCCGACGGCCACGATGTCCGCCAAGGCCTGCGGCCCGTTCCCGATGATGTTTATGTCCTTTACCGGCCGGGTCAGCCGACCGTTCTCGATCAGGAACCCGCTCTTGACGAAGAACGTGAAATCGCCTTCTCCTATCTGAACCTCGCCGTTGCTGAACTGGTCCACGTAGATTCCTTTCCTGACGGAAGCGATGATGCTCTCCCTGTCGGCCTTGCCGCTTTCCATGTAGGTGGCCCTCATCCTCGGGATGGGGGCGTAGCGGAACGACTCACGCCGTCCGTTGCCGGTGGGGGAGACCCCGTAGAATCCGGCGCTGACGCGGTCGTGCAGGTAGGAGGTCAGAACCCCGTCCCTGACCATGTAAGTCTTCTGTCCCGGGACTCCCTCGTCATCGAAATTGATCGAGCCTCTGTTAAGCGGAATCGTTCCGTCATCCACGATCGAGATGCTTTCGTCACAGATTTTCCGCCCCATCCTCTCGGAGAACACGGACTGCCCTTTCCTGTTGAAATCGGCCTCGAACGCATGTCCCATAGCCTCGTGCAGCAAGATTCCCGAGGCACCGGCCCCCATCACCACCGGCATCTGTCCGCCTTTTGGACGTTTCGCTGCGAACCTGTCATCGATTCCGGACACTATGCTGTCGGCCATCTCGTCCAGAAGTTCCCCGCTCAGCATTTCCGCCCCGGCCCTGTAGGCCCGGGACGAGCTCTTGTTCTCGATCCTGCCGTTCTGGCCGAACACGACCGAAGCCGACAGGATGCCCATCGGCCTGGTCTCGAAAGTCAACTCTCCGAAAGAGTTGAACATCATGATGTCGCTGACCTGTCCGGAAAACGACACTATGACCTTGATCACTCTCGGGTCCCTTGCGGTGATTTTCTCCTTGAGCCTTTCCATCCAGGGAACAATCTGTCCGGCCTCACACGACCTCCAGTCTTGTTCATAGGAGTACCTGTCCTTTGGCGCGGGACAGACCCTGCAATTGATCCCTCCGGAATTGCCCGCTCCGCCTTCCGCTATTTTAGCCGCAGCCTTCGCCGCCTCCGCGATGGATCGCGGATCCGTGCTTTCCGAGTAGGCGTAGCCGGTCTTCTCTCCTTTCAGAACCCGGATCCCGACACCATAGTCGATGTGGAATCCGCCCGAGGAGACGATGCCGTCCCTGAGCAGCAGGTCGTTGTAGGACGTGTTCTCGAAAAACAGGTCGCAGTAGCTTCCGCCTCCTTCAAGACCGCCAGAGGCCAATTTTCCCAGCTGAGCCTCGCTGACTTGAAACAGATTCAGATAAAAATTCTTATCCTTGTACATTCTTCAATCTCCTTTTTTCATCTTCCAGATGTCTCTCGTACTCGGCGTTTATCGTCTGGATCCTGCTGAACTTCTCCGGCTCCCGGATGATCCTTCCGTCCTCCGAGGCCTCCGCCACAATGGAGAACGGAACGTTGGAGTTGTCGATCAGCATCCATCTGTCACAGACCGGCATGAAGTCCCGGAACAGGTAATGAAGCCCCACATTGTACCGTCTGCGGATCGTCTCCTCCTTGATGTTGTGTCCTCCGGCCGCCACTCTGGCCGCCACCCTGGCCACGGCGAGGTCTGGAGAGTTCAGCCAGAAGTACAGGATCGTCACATAGTAACCGGCTTCCCTGGCCTCCTTGATAACTTTCAGCAGGAAACGTGTCGCGAGCGTGGTCTCGATGCAGAAATCGGCCTTCCGCTGAAGCAGGAACCGCATCTTCATCAGCATGTAGCGGCTGGCCGCTACATAGACGCTTTCCGGATGGAACGGCGCAAGGCTTTTCGCGAACTCGTCGGAGTTCACGAACTCGCTGCATTCCAGCATTCCCGGCAGGACCGCGTACGATGCGGTGGTCTTTCCTGAACCGTTGCATCCGGATATTATGAAAAGGCGTGGTTGTGGCATCCCGTTTTAAGCCGTTTCCTTGATGGATTCTTATATTACACGAATATATTCGCTTTTCGGTTGAAATCCAAATAAAAAATCCAAATAAAAAAGTATTTATAAATTTGTGGAAACTTATGTGACGCTATATGACAAGTGTGCTTTTCGTCTGCCACGGGAACATCTGCAGAAGCCCGATGGCGGAGTTCATTTTCAAGGAGATGGTCCGGGAAGCCGGGCTTGAAGGCATCAGGATCGACTCGGCGGCCGTGTCCTGCGAGGAGGAGGGGAATGACATCTACCCTCCGGCGAAACGGACGCTGCACGGACACGGCATACCTTTCGGGAGGCACAGCGCCCACAGGGTGACGGATGCGGAAGCCTCTGAATATGACCTTATTGTCATCATGGATTCCTCAAACAGGCGGCTTCTTTCCCGAATCTTAAATCCGATGAATATGTCCAAGGTGCACATGATGATGGAATATGCCGGCAAAGCCTCGGATGTCTCCGACCCGTGGTACACCGGAGATTTCGAGAAAACCTACCGCGACATCACCGAAGGCTGCACCGGACTTCTGCGGTCTCTGACGGAATCAGAATGACCGTGCCGGCCGTTATGAAAATAGGCTGGCCAGGGAAACCTGACCAGCCATATTCAGTAAGACAGATTGTCGATTAGAGCTGAGGACCGGCCTTCACGAGAGCCTTGCCGGCTTTGTTGGACTCGTACTTCTTGAAGTTCTTGATGAACCTT
The DNA here is from genome assembly GCA_963642565.1 of Bacteroidaceae bacterium. GTDB lineage: Bacteria > Bacteroidota > Bacteroidia > Bacteroidales > UBA932 > Cryptobacteroides. Next base: position 27,490 of record CAVIGZ010000019.1, read on the forward strand.
GCGGCGAGGTCCTTTGCCTTCTCCTCCCACTGGGAAGCGTTGGCGTAGGTGTCGCGAGGGTCGAGGATGTTGGTGTCAACACCCTCGAGCTTCGTAGGAACCACGAAGTTGAAGTAAGGGATGGTCTTTGTCTTGGCGGAGTCGATGCTGTGGTTGAGGATGGCGTCGATGATTCCGCGGGTGTCACGGATGGAGATTCTCTTGCCGGTTCCGTTCCAGCCGGTGTTCACGAGATAAGCCTTCGCGCCGCTCTTCTTCATCTTCTTCACGAGTTCCTCGGCGTACTTTGTAGGGTGAAGCTCAAGGAAAGCCTGTCCGAAGCAGGCGGAGAAGGTTGGGGTCGGCTCGGTGATGCCGCGCTCTGTTCCGGCCAGCTTTGCGGTGAAGCCTGAGAGGAAGTAGTACTTGGTCTGCTCAGGATCCAGGATGGAAACCGGAGGAAGCACACCGAACGCGTCTGCCGAGAGGAAGATCACCTGCTTCGCGGCAGGGCCTTGGGACTCAGGACGGACGATGTTGTTGATGTGATAGATAGGGTAGGAGACGCGGGTGTTCTCGGTCACGCTCTTGTCGTTGAAGTCGATCTTGCCGTTCTTGTCCACGGTGACGTTCTCAAGAAGCGCGTCGCGGCGGATGGCGTTGTAGATGTCCGGCTCGGACTCCTTGTCGAGCTTGATGACCTTGGCGTAGCAGCCGCCCTCGAAGTTGAACACGCCCTTGTTGTCCCAGCCGTGCTCGTCGTCGCCGATGAGCTTGCGCTTAGGGTCGGTTGAAAGGGTGGTCTTGCCGGTTCCGGAGAGACCGAAGAAGATGGCTGTGTTCTCGCCGTTCATGTCGGTGTTGGCCGAGCAGTGCAT
>CAVIGZ010000020.1:0-28034 GCA_963642565.1 Bacteroidaceae bacterium
AAGGTCATATTCAGTAACGGAATGACAGTCGATGGCGATCGCATCATCATGTACTATGGCGCGGCGGACAGCGTCGTGTGTGCCGCCGTACTTTCTGTAAAGGATTTGTTGGAAACTCTTTAAAATCAATAATCAACACCAATGAAGCGTAATCTTATCCCGTATTTTGTTTTATGTGCCGTCATTGCGGTTTCCTGTTGTGAATCTCCGACCGGGAAACGCGCTTGTGACGATGTCAGTCTTGAGGGCCGTCTGTACCCTAAGATCCAGACACCTGTCAAATCACTGACTGTGGTCAATCTGATCAATGATGACATTGAGGGCCAGGTGGCCGCGATAGGGTTGCAGGGACTTGTCAATCGTACCGGTGAGGACAAGGTCTATGTCATGAACAGTCGCTGCAAAGACAATCACGGCGGCTGGAAGGAGAGCCTTACAAGCATGGCTCAAATGGGGCGGTTCTGGCTCGACAATGTTCTTTCAGACATCCCGAAGAGAGATCTTGAACTGAACTCCTACGATCATGATCCGGCATTCCGAGCGATGTTGTCGAAGTACAAGGACTATGTCAAAGGGGTTGTCATCTATGATCCATGTCTGGAGCAGGCCACAATCGAGGCGGCGACCACCATAGCAGGGCAGAAGGACGGACTCATTCTTTCCCCGACACTGTACGACCAGATTAAGGATGAATATGATTTCCCGGTCATAGAGGATCTTCGGGGGCGCTTTAAGGACAATTTCCAGTGCGTTGACTGGCTTGTTGAGAATTATTTTGACGGTGCCTGCCATGATGTCGCCTTCACTTGGTCCCACATGACCACGGATTTCGCCGAGAGCTGGGGCGCCGCCAACAAGGATTATGTGGTGGCGAACAAACTTTTCACATATTTCCTCGACATCCAGGTTCCGGAAGAGTGCCATTATTATGAGAAGATAGTGAAGAAATACCCTGCTGGAACGCAGATCATGGGTTGGACCGATGAATTGAAGGCTGATAAGCTGTTCGCAGACTACGGCTATTTCATGGTGCCGTACATCTCTGTCGAAAACCTGACGGTGATGTCATCGTTCCCGTCCGTAAAAGGGAAACCGATTGAGCCTGTTGACCACAAGGCGGAACCCGGGACCGTTTACATCGCCATGCTTATCTCGGATGGAGACAACCTGCTCCACACCATGATCTACATGCCTTACACGGTGTCTGAGTCTCCGGCTTTCGGAGAGGTGCCTGTCACCTGGGTCATCAATCCTGCGATCTGCGATCTGGCGCCAAGGGTGTTTGACTGGTACAAGACCACATTTGACGCCAACGGTCAGGAACTTGCCGCGATGATGGGCGACGGCTCACCGATCACGGACAGAAACGAAGGCTTCAATTTCTACTGCGCCCTGACCAGGCATTACCTCGATCAGACCGGGATCCTGACTCTCAAACAGATGATTGACGGCGAGTCTGTCTCGTGGAATGTACAGCCATACGTCATCGAGAGCGGCTATGCAGGAACAGACTGGCGGGGAATCGGATCCTATGAGTATCACATGGATGACAACTGCCTGCATCTTGGAACCACCAATTCGGGGCCGGAGTATCTGGATCCTGTCCTTGATGCGGCTCCTATGGATGAGCCGACCTTCCTGTCGGTGATGATCGGCACCGCAAGTTCCGACTGTCTCACTTATGCGAAGGAACTCAAGGAGAGGATTCTTGCCCGCGATGACGGCCGCAGGTATGTGTTCCTGAGAACCGCCGATCTGGCCGCTACGTATAGAGCTTACGTCGGGGCAAAAAAGAACTGAATATAAAAACACTGAATATTACAAACCAATAATCAAGCTTTATGAACAGATTGTCATTAAAATCAATCCTGACTGTCGCTTTGGTCGCCATTCCGGCATTTTTCTGTTGGGACGCCGCGGCGCAGACTCATCCGCTTTCGGGTACAGTGCTGGATGAGAACGGAATCTCGATACCCGGTGTTCAGGTGCTGGTTGAAGGAACTTCCGACGGCACCACTACTGACAGCGATGGCGTTTTCTCTCTCAAGAACGTCACTGCCGGTCAGAGAGTCACTTTCTCTTTCATGGGTTATGTGACCAGGACTCTGGCCGTTACATCCTCCGGGACGATGCGGGTTGTCCTTAGGGAGGACAAAATGTCACTTGACGCTCTTATTGTTGTAGGTTACGGTGTCCAGAAGAAAAGCAACATCACAGGCTCGATCGCCTCTGTCGGAAGTGATGACCTTGCCTCACGCGGAGTGGAGGACATCCAACACGCTCTTCAGGGAAAGGCTGCCGGAGTCCTGGTGATGAGCAACTCCGCCGAACCTAATTCCTCCACATCCATCAGAATCCGAGGTGTGTCCTCCAATTCTTCCGGTTCCAGCGAACCGCTCTACATCGTTGACGGTCTCAAGGTCTCGGACATCTCTTACCTCGATCCGCAGATCGTCGAGTCGATGGAGATTCTGAAAGACGGTGCCTCTGCCGCCATTTATGGAGCCGAAGCCGGAAACGGTGTGATCCTCATCACCACCAAAAGCGGGGGCAAGGGAGAAGGCCGGATATTCTATGATTTCAGTTACGGTTTCAACTCCCTTGGCTATAAACCTGACGTGATGAACGCCAAAGAATATATCGCCTATCAAAGGGCTGCGGGAAACGGAACTTTGATGGACAAGTGGGATGGCACCGACACGGATTGGTACGAGGCTCTTTACGGTGACGGAGGCAGCATCATGCGTCACACCGTCGGTTTTGAGACCGGTTCGGACAAGGGTTCCTTCTATGCCGCCGCCACCTGGCTTGACAATGACGGTATGTTCTACGGCGATCAGGACTATCTTAAAAGGATCACATTCCAGGTCAACGGATCCTACAACATCAAGAAGTGGCTCAAATTCGAGACCAACAACTCAATTGAGTCAAGCAAGTACGCCAACACGGGGGATGGAACCCAGTACCGGAACACCAACACCTATTTCTCCGCATCCAAGATCGACCCTCTGACTCCGATGTTCTATTCCAAAGACAATGTTCCGGCATACATGCAGGCTCTCTTTGCGTCGGAAGGTGAGAACATGTTCATGAAGAATGCCGATGGGGACTATGTCGCCGTGCCTCAATACAACTCGGACATGTCAAACCCGTTGACCAACTACTATGACTACAATGGTCAGAACAAGGCTTTGGCCATCCGGGGTACGACATCTTTGAACCTTACTCCTTTCAAAGGACTTACCGTCACGTCCCGTCTCGGCTACAGGCTTGCGGCCACAAATTATTATGGCTATCATGTGCCGTGCTATTTCTCCGTCTCCACCAGAAACAAGCAGGACTACACCCACACGAACTCGATGACGCAGTATTACCAGTGGGAGAATTTTGCCAACTATCTTGGCTCGTTTGGAAAGCATGAGATCTCGGCGATGGCCGGTATGTCCTACCAGAACAGCTGGTATGACTACACAAGCGGTACCACAGACACATTCTCCAACTCCGCGGCCAATTTCCGTTACCTCAACTACTCGACTGCGGATGCCACAGACACGGTGGCCGGAGAGGAGAGCATTTCCAGAAGCATCTCCTATTTCGGCCGTCTTGGCTATACTTACGACAACAGGTACAGCATTCAGGCCACATTCCGCGCGGACGCGTACGACACATCCAAACTCTCTGAAGAGGCGAGGTGGGGCTATTTCCCGTCCGTCTCCGTCGGCTGGAACATTACCAATGAGCGTTTCATGGACTCTGTGTCCAAGAGTACACTCTCTCTGCTGAAAGTGCGTGCCTCCTATGGTGTGAACGGCAATGTCAATGTGCTTTCCGGCTATCCTTACGCGTCGGCTCTCAATATATCCGACCGTTACCCTGTCGGAGGAGCGATCATCAGCACAATTTCGCCTACCGATGTCCTCGCCAATCCGTCTCTGGAATGGGAGACCTCGAAACAGTTTGACTTCGGCATCGATGGCAGGATGCTTTCGGACAGGCTTTCATTCGCCATCGACTTCTTCGACAAGAACACGACCGGCCAGCTTGTATCAATGACCTCGCCTCTGTCCTCCGGAACATCCACCGTGACCCGCAATGTAGGAAAGGTGAACAACAGGGGTCTTGAATATGAACTTGGATGGCAGGACTCCATCGGTGATTTCAGTTACGGCGTGAGCACAAACGGCGCTTTCCTGCACAATGAAGTTGTTGACATGGGCGGCAACGCGCGCATCTCGGGTCTCGGGATCTCCGTGTTTGATCAAGGTCATCCTGTCTGGACACACTATGGCTACAATTACCTTGGCGTCGCCAAGGATGGCACCGCAATATACGAAGACCTCAATGATGACGGTGTGATCAATGACAAGGACAAGACTTATCTCGGTTCCGGTATTCCTAAATTCACCTATGGACTTACTCTCAATGCGGCATGGAGGAATTTTGACATGGTCATATTCGGTAGCGGAGTGGCAGGCAACAAGTTGTTCCTCAATGTGGGAAGCGCCTACAACAACAGAAACGCCGACTTCTGGAACAAGAGTTGGGACGTGCTTGGTGACAAGGCTGTCTATCCTCACCCTGATCCTAATGGAGACTCTCACTACAACAAGTCGTCCATGCTCCTGTCAAACGGATCGTATTTCAGGATCAAGCAGATCCAACTGGGCTACACTCTGCCGGAGAGTATTGTCAGGACTGTTGCCATGACCAAGGCCCGTGTCTATGTCTCACTTGACAACTACTTCACATTCACCGACTATCTTGGGGCGGATCCTGAGACCGCGACCGCTGACGGATCAGGAATTGATTTCGACAACTATCCGACTCCAAGGACATTCACTGTCGGATGTAACATAACATTTTAATTAGAAGATCAATCGATATGAAAAAGTATATAATGACACTTCTTGGTCTCGCGCTCGGACTGACCGTGACCACTTCCTGTTCGGAGGATCTGCTGAACATCGAGCAGCATGGTGTGATCGAGGTTGACAAGACTTACGCCGAGGCGGATGATGCGATAGCCGACCAGCTCATAGCCGATGTCTATGCTACCGTAAGGTATCTGATGACCGGTGACTGGGGAGTCAACTACATAATGACGAATGTCGTGAAAGTCGCCGAATTCTGGCCGGGAGGATCAGACCCTAATGACGGTTCGGATTACCAGAAGATGGCCGCATTTACCGATGATTCTGAGACGGGTCCTTACAAGGACATCTATCAGAGACTTTACAAGGTGATCTACAAATCGAACCTTATTGTCGAGAAACTCAATGACGGTTCCGCTGAACGCAAGAGAGTCATCGCAGAGGCCAAGTGCTGGAGAGCATGGGCTTCCGCCCGTCTGACCCAGCTTTGGGGTACGGCCCCGCTTGTCACCCACACGCTTGATGGCATCAATTACCCTTTTGACCCGGCGAACACCCCTGCTGAAGAGGCTTGGCCGTGGATTATAGGACAGTACGAGGAAGCCGTGGCGGATCTTCCTTCCAAGAGCGGACTCGGAGGACAGGCGGCGATTGGCGGACGTTGGACCAAAGAGGCCGCCTACGCTTACATCGGTCAGGGATACATGTGGCAGAACGATTATGCCAATGCCAAGGTTTGGCTTGCCAAAGTCATCAATTCCGGTAAATATGCCCTTTGGACAAAGACTTCCGATCTCAGTCAGTACGGCGAAAACACCCTTTACATCAAGGAGAAGAGGACCTCCGAGGGTATGGAATGGATCGATGGCAATCCGGACTACAAGTACTTGACCCTCTTCCGTGCCGAATCTGATTTCTGTGACGAGTACCTTCTTGAGATCGACACTCGGAGTACGTCTGAAGAAACACTTGCACCATACTGGTGGTGGGCCTACATCGGCTGGCGCGCTGATGAAATCTACAATCCTGCCAATTCCTCGCAGCAGGCATCTTCTGACGGATGGGGATTTGTGACTCCGACAAGGGCTTTCGGCTCATCTTTCTGCAAGCATGACGGCAACAGCGTCAGACGCCGCGCCTTCATCGCGACCTGGGATGAGGTCTATTACGATTTCCCTTACCTTGACGCGTCGGTGAGAGGGATCATGCAGGGCAAGATGCTCTTCGACAATCAGGGCTATTTCCGTATGAAGTATTACAACTGGCTGGATGACATGAATCCGGACCGTGTGAAAGCCGGAAAGAATGATGGCAATGACATAAACTTCCCGCTCATGAGGTACTCGAATGTTCTCCTTCTGTATGCGGAGGCATGTTGCAGGGACGGTGAAGGTGACGCCGGCATTTCAGGACTTCAGGCATTGAATATGGTCCGCAACCGCGCCGGTCTTTCTGACGCGCCGGCTTTGGACATGGATAACGCGGACTACGGAATAAAGGCAGAACGTCGTTTTGAACTTTGCATGGAGGACTGCGACCGTTACGTCGATCTGATTCGCTGGGGTGACTACAAGTCATTCATCACGGACACATCTGACGATGGAGTCGGAGACTACTGGGGAACGAGTTGTGCCTGGCTCAAGGGCTTCAAGGATCCTTCTGTCAGAACCGAGGATCCGGCGGACACCGGCAACTACGACATTCAGTATGATAAACTTCGTGACAAGGGATCCTGGTCGGACAGACTTTACAGATGGCCGTTCCCGTATGCGGAACTTCAGATCAATAAGAATCTTGTCCAGAACGAAGGATGGTAATGTTTGATGGTGATTCAGGCCGATCTTACGATGGTCGGCCTGATTATTGTTTTTTAAAAACTTTATGAGAAAGATTCTCTACATGTGTGCCGCCGTTTCGGCGGTTCTGGCATTCGTCTCCTGTTCGCAAAAGGAGGCGACGACTTTTTGCAACCCTGTGATTCAATGTGATCTGGCGGATCCTACAGTGATGAGGGTGGGGGAGAAATACTATGCGACCGGAAGTTCGTACAACTGGGCTCCTGAGTATCCTCTCTATGTTTCGGATGACCTTGTGAACTGGAAACAGATCGGGAATGTTCTTGATGAGAAACCGGAATGGACAGGCACAGGTTTCTGGGCGCCGGAACTTTTTGAACATAACGGAAAGTTCTATTGCTTTTATTCCGGAGGCCGCGCTTCGGATGGCAGACATTGCATAGGCGCCTCTGTGGCTGATTCTCCGGAAGGCCCGTACAAGGACTTGGGTTGCATTCTGGACAGCGGAACAGAGCAGATCGACAGCTACATATTCAAGGATGACGGCAAATTGTACATGTCCTGGAAGGCTCACGGAGTTGACAGGTGTCCGGATGAGATTGCCTGCCGCAGGCTCAGTGACGACTGTCTCCGATTTGAGGGGGATGAGTTCACGGTGGTCCGTGACGATGAAGGTCTTGGCATGGAAGGTCAGTGCATGTTCAAGAGGGAAGGCTGGTACTATCTGCTGTACTCCGCAAGGTCTTGCTGCGGTCCGATGAGCGACTATGAAGTAAGGTTGGCGAGGGCCGCGAACGTGGAAGGCCCGTGGGAGAAATGTCCTGACAATCCGATACTTTACGGCGGAACCGGGGAGGTCAAGGCTATCGGTCACGGGAGTGTGGTCGAGACACCTGACGGACGGTTGTTCTATCTATGTCACGCCTATTTTTCGGGTGCGCGTTTTTTTCTGGGGAGAAGACCTTTCCTGAGCGAGTTGGAATGCACCGATGACGGTTGGATCAGATGCGTGACAGGATCTGCCGCGGCGGTCCGGCAGAACACACCGTTCCGAGGCACCGTGCAGACAATCAGTGACGAATTTACAGAGGATTTCACCAAAGGAGAGCCGGATCCTTCGTGGGCTCATCCCATTGCCGATGGTGAGTGTTCGGTACTCTGCCAGAGACCGTTCTGCACTGATTACACTGTTGAGGCCGAAGTTAACCGTTCCTCGGAGGATTCCGTTAAAGGCCTGGTGTTCTTCGGCAGTCATGCGGAATATGCCGCTATTGTCGTGGAAAAGGATGCCATAGTGGTCAGGACAGCATTTGATGGGACCGGGGAAGTGATCAGGACCTGGTCTCTTCCGGACGCCCCGATGACTCTTTCCGCCACGGTGAGAGGCGCACTGAACGCCACATTCGGATGGACTGCGGGGGAGGAAGGCGGTGAGTGCGCGCTTCCGGCAGGGCTTGAGCGGCTGATGAGATGGGACAGTGCTTTCCGTCCCGGAATCTGTTTTTCGGGCAGAAACGCCGAAGACTCCTTTGTGTCATTCAAAATGAAAGCGATAAGATGAAATCCATGAACATGAGACGGGTACTCTCTGCCGTGATTCTTCTGTCGGCCGGTATCGCCATGTCCGCAAAAGTGACATTGCCGGGAATCATAGGAGACGATATGGTTCTTCAGCAGAAAACGGAGGCCGGAATATGGGGCTGGACAAAGCCTGGGGCGTTGGTGCGGGTAAGTTCTTCATGGGGTGCGACCGTCTCTGCAAAGGCGGATGCCACCGGAAAATGGAAAGTTCTCCTTAAAACCCCGGAGGCTTCATTCGAGAGGAGATCCATCACGATAAACGATGGAGATAAATTGACCTTGAATGACATTCTCATCGGGGAGGTCTGGCTTTGTTCCGGACAGTCCAACATGTGGATGACAGTCGAGGGAGGTCATGATTGCTTCGTTGAGAACTCTCAGCGGATTATTGTGGAAAGTTCCCATTATCCGGATGTCCGTCTCTTCAATGTACAGCTCAACGGCGGCTTTGAGAAAAAAGAGGATGTCAACGGCTCGTGGGAGAAGTCCGGACCGAAGACAGTAAGGACATTCAGCGCGATCGGCTATCTGTTCGGGCGCGATCTTCAGCAAGCTCTTGACGTGCCGGTGGGAATCATCAACTCCAGCTGCGGAGGCACTTGGATCGAGGCCTGGTTCCCGGCTGAACTTCAAAAGGGGTATGCCGACTATGATCCGGCTTCCTATAGAAAGAGTACGGCGGGATACGAGGCTCTGGAGGTGCTGTACAACGGGATGATCTGGCCTTTGAGGGATTATTCCGTCAAAGGATTCCTTTGGTACCAGGGCTGCACGAACATCGGCAGAAGCTCTTGCTATGCCGAGAAGATGGTCGGTCTCATCAATCATTGGAGAGATCTTTGGGGAGGCGACCGGAAGCCGTTCTATTATGTTGAACTGGCTCCACACGACAGCGGCGAAGACAATCTTGGCACCGCGATGGTCAGGGAGCAGCAAGCCAGGGTCATGGACATGATAGACAATGTCGGGATGGTCAGCACCAATGACCTTGTCTATGAATATGAGCTCTGGAACATTCATCCTCAGAGAAAGGAACCTGTCGCCGAAAGGCTGTGCTGGTGGGCTTTAAGCCGTGATTATGGCTATGGAGACGCGATCAAGGTGATCGGACCCCGCTACAAGTCAATGGAGGTCCAACCGAACGGGGAGGTGAAGGTGGAGTTTACCGGAAGCGAGTGCGGGTTCATCATCGACGGTGAGATAGAAGGGTTCGAGATAGCAGGAAGCAACAGGGAGTTCAAGCCTGCCAAGGCGGTCAGGCGGCGTACGGATCCATCGGCGCTGTACGTTTCCTGCTATGATGTGGGTGAGCCGATGTATGTGCGCTATAATTTCAGGAACAATGCCATAGGTCATCTTTGGGATTCGTTCGGACAGCCGGTGATCCCGTTCCGGACTGACACGTTTGAGATAAAATAACACCAAAATATTTTATGAATATGAAAGACAGAATATTACTTGCGGCTATCGCTTTAGCTCTCGTTTCGGCCGGAGCGTCCGCCAAGGTGAAGATGCCGTCCATCTTCACGGACCACATGGTTCTGCAGCAGAAAGCTGACAACAAGATCTGGGGGACCGCCGCTCCCGGAAAGAAAGTCACGGTCACGACATCTTGGGACAAGACAGGGACCAGTGCAGTCGCCGATGCTGCCGGAAATTGGAAAGCGATCGTAAGGACTCCCGGATATGGCGGTCCTTACACAGTCACCGTGTCTGACGGTGAACCTGTTGTCTTGAAGGATGTCCTCATCGGAGAAGTCTGGCTATGTGGCGGACAGTCCAACATGGAGATGAAGATCGGAGACAATGTCGCAGGAATGGACAAGGAGATAGCCGAGGCTGACGCCTATGGCGGCAGGATCAGACTTCTCCATGTCGAGAATGCCGTGAGTCCGGTTCCAATGTCAGAAGCGGAGATCAGGCATGGCGGCTGGCAGAGATGCTCCGGCAAGAACATCTTTGATTTCTCGGCGACAGGTTATTTTTTCGGAAAGTACCTGACGACGAATCTTGATTGTCCAATCGGTCTGATCGAGTCTTGCTGGGGAGGCACTTTGGCGGAGGCCTGGACGAGCAAGGAGTCTCTGGCGGAGATGCCGTATTTCCATAAACATATCGAAAAGGTCTCGAACATCCCGGTTGACAAGGATGCCAGACATCAGCAGTTTCTTAAGGAAATCCGCGAATGGGAGGAGGAGATGAGGGCTGTTGACCCGGCCTACGGGGAAGCTACACCTTGGTGCGCTCTTGATTATGACGACTCCTCCTGGAAGACCATTCCTGTGCCGGGGTACATTCAGAACAACGGTGAACTCGGCTTTGACGGTGTGTTCTGGGAGAGACTCACGGTCGAGATCCCGGAGAAGTGGGCAGGAAAGGAACTTGTCCTTCATCTGGGAGCGGTGGATGACAATGACTTCACATTCTTCAACGGCGTAGAGATCGGTCACACGGAAGGCTGCATAGCCTCTCGTGACTACACGGTTCCGGCGGAACTGGTGAAAGCCGGTAAGGCTGTGATCGCGGTCAGGGTGCATGACACCGGCGGACTGGGCGGAATCATGGGTGACCCGGAATCCATGCGTCTTTCCAAGGTGGACAGAAAAGGCCGTGAGGAGAGCATCCCCATAGCCGGAGAATGGAAGTACAGGATCTCCATGTCACTTTCCAAGGCTCCGATGCTGCCGGTGGACGCTTCCAAGGAGGCAAACATCGCGACAGGCCTGTACAACGCCATGATCAACCCTATTGTGGACTACCGCATCGCCGGTGCCATCTGGTATCAGGGTGAGGCAAACACAAGCAGGGCTGCCCAGTATGCCGAGCTTCTTCCTCTGATGATCAATGACTGGAGAACCAAGTGGGGATATTCATTCCCGTTCTACATTGTGCAGCTGGCCAACTACATGGCTGTGCAGACAGGAGCGGAAGAGTCTGACTGGGCTGAACTCCGCGAGTCTCAGGTGAAAGCCACGAGTCTTGAGAACACCGGACTGGCGTGCATCATCGACATCGGCGAGGCCAATGACATCCATCCGAAGAACAAGGCGGATGTCGGCAAGAGGCTTGCGCTTCAGGCCTTGAGGAAGACTTACGGAAAAGATGTGGCATGTGAAAGCCCGTCATTCAAGTCCTACACTATCGAGGATGGAAAGATAAGGATTCGTTTTGACAACGCCGAAGGTCTCAAGGCTGTCGGAGGCACGGTCGAAGGATTCTACATTGCCGGCTGCGATCATGTTTTCCACAAGGCGACAGCTGTTCTTGAAGGGCGGGATGTGATCGTGTCCTCTCCTCAGGTCCATTTCCCGACCGCAGTCAGGTACGCATGGGCCAATAATCCGGTGTGCAACCTTTACAATGCCGCCGGACTTCCGGCCATTCCGTTCAGGACTGACACTTATGTGAACATCAAAGAATATTAGAATGAAGAATATGCTTATGACATTGGTCTGTGCCTCATTGTGTGTTGTGGCATCGGCCCAGACAGATCTTGTGAAGTATGCCAACAGCCTTCAGGGAACGGATTCCTCCTTTGAACTCAGCTATGGCAACACTTATCCGACCGTCGCGCTGCCGTTCGCCCAACACTTCTGGTCCGCACAGACGGGGATCAATGGGAATGGTTGGAAGTACTGCTATTCCGACCAGAAGATCAGGGGTTTCCAACAGGTCCACCAGTGCAGCCCCTGGATGAACGATTATGCGGTTTTCGCCTTGTTTCCGGAGGTCGGAGACCTTGTCGTGGACGATGAGGCGAGAGGTTCCGGATTCAGTCATGCCGACGAGACCGCGCATCCCGACGGTTACAAAGTCAAGTTTGACAACGGGATCGTGACGGAGTTCTCGACCACGGAGCGTTGCGCTCATTTCCGGTTTTCCTATCCGTCCAAAGGAAGAGCCTACCTTCTGCTTGACGGCAACATCGGGGACAGCGAGGTCAACATTGACAGCAAGTCCGGAAGAATAACAGGCTGGGTCGACAACATAAAGTTTCTCAATGCCCCCGGGACTTTCCGTTGCCATTTCATAGTGGAATTCGACAAGGATTTCAAGTCATACGGGACATGGAACAACGTCGATGACCGGATTTCCGCCGGTGACGCGTCGGCTTGCGGGAAACAGGTCGGAGCCTACATCGAGTTCAGGCCCGGCGTCAAGGTCCAGGCCAAGGTGACATCCTCCTACATCTCCCTGGAGCAGGCGGAGACGACTCTTGCGAGAGAACTTGGCCGATACAAGAGAGTCGAACAGACCAAGGCCGCTTCCCGCAAGGTATGGAATGACCTTTTCAACCGTGTAAGGATCGAGACGTCCGACGAGTCCAAAATGTACACATTCTACTCTTGTCTTTTCCGCGCGAATCTGTTTTCCAGACAGTTCCATGAGATTGACGCGGACGGCAATCCTCATTATTACAGTCCTTATGACGGTAAGATACACGATGGGTATATGTTTACAGACAATGGCTTCTGGGACACATTCCGCTCGCAGTTCCCGTTGGACAACATCCTCCATCCGCAGATGCAGGGCCGCTACATGAACGCATTGCTGGATGCTTACGATCAGTGCGGATGGCTTCCGCAGTGGTCGGCTCCGGGCGAGACGGGCGGAATGCTCGGCAACCATGCCATATCCCTGCTCGCCGACGCATGGGCCAAAGGCATCAGGACATTCGATCCTGAACGGGCGCTGAAGGCCTATGCCCATGAGGCCATGAACAAGGGACCGTGGGCCGGAGCGAACGGAAGATCCGGTTGGAAGGAATATTTCACGCTCGGCTACGTGCCTTGCGAGGAAGGCGGAGCCACCGCGCGGACTTTGGAGTATGCCTACGATGATTTCTGCGCCTATGCCTTGGCTGAGATGACCGGCAACAGGCATTATATGGACGTGTTCTCACGCCAGATGTACAACTACCGCAATGTTTTCGATCCGGAGGTCGGCTTCATGAGAGGCAAGGACAAGGACGGAAAATGGAGGGAACCCTTCGATCCGTACGAGTGGGGGGATCCGTTTGTCGAGGCGAACGCCTGGCACTATACATGGTCCGTCTTTCAGGATGTGAAAGGTCTGATCGACCTTTTCGGCGGCGAGGACAGGTTCGTTTCCAGAATTGACGAGGTGTTCTCGTCTCCTGGCACGGTCAATGTCGGCTCCTATGGCGGCATGATCCATGAGATGACGGAGATGGTGCTGGCCGGAATGGGACAGTACGCGCACGGCAACCAGCCTATCCAGCACATGCCGTACCTCTACTGCTATGCGGGCCAGCCCTGGAAGACCCAGTTCCATGTCCGCGAGATCTGCGACAGACTGTACAACGGTTCGGAAAAAGGTTATCCGGGAGATGAGGACCAGGGAGGCATGTCATCCTGGTACATCCTGAGTTCGCTCGGCATCTACAGCGTCTGCCCGGGAACTGATGAGTATGTCATCGGCAGCCCGTCGTTCGACAAGGCGTCTATCGCCCTGGAGAACGGGAACACGTTCACGATCATCGCGAACAACAATTCCAAGGAGAACGTCTACATCCAGTCGGCCACACTTGACGGTCGTCCGTATGACAAGAACTACATTACCTATAAGGACATCTCGGACGGAGGCACGCTGGTGTTCGAGATGGGGCCTCGGCCGGCCACCGGCAGGGGAGTGTCGCGCGGGTCCAGACCGTTCTCCCTAAGCGGAAAGTAGGGTATGAATATTCCGAAGAGATCAATGGCCCTCGCGGCTGCCATGCTTGCCGCGGGTCTTCTGGCTTCGGCCGGGCCCGGCTCGAAGTGGGCTGCGGAGGAACTCCCGCCATCTTACGATTAGGAGGGATTCCGGGCTATGGAGTTACGGGGATTCGCTTGGATTCCCGTTTTTTTTATTGTTTTGTAAGGAATGATTCAGTAAATTGCATTAAATTTCATGGGGAAATGATGAGACGAAGGATAGAGAGACTTTTCGTCACGTTCATGCTGCCGCTGATTTTCTTGCCCTCAGTGACGGCGAAGTTGAAAATCACATCTGTTTCCAACAGGGACGGGCTGTCCGACAGTTCTGTCAGCTGTCTGTTCCCTGACTCCAAGGGCCGTCTCTGGATAGGCACCTGGGATGGACTGAATCTTTACACAGGAGCCTGTTGCAAGGCATTCCGTCATGTCCCGGGCAATCGGGAGACGGTCTCCGGATCGATTATAATGTCAATCGCCGAGGATAGAGAGGGCATGATCTGGCTGGCGACTGACGGTGGCGTCAGCCGCCTTGATCCGGAAAGGGAAACAGTAAGAACTTTCGCGGCCGGAACGCCGGACAGATCCCGCTCGGCGGACAATGTCTACTATCTTTCGGTCTCGGTTGACGGAGAGTTGTTCTGTTCCTCCCTTGGGGATGGTGTCTATCGCTACGACCGGCGTGCGGACACTCTCGTGCCGGTCGCCATGGGAGATGTCGGAGCCGATGTCAGAAAGGTCATCTGCGTGGGAAAGAACATGCTGTTTCTTTACACTTCGGAGAAATATGCCTACAGCGTGTCATACTCATTCGACGAGTCCGGTAATGTGGCTTTTTCAAAAGCTCACAGACTGTTGGAGACAGAGACTCTGTATGAGGCCGTTGATTCAGGTGACGAGGTGTTCCTCTGCGGCGAGGACGGCAGGATCCACACTTTCGACAAGACGTCAGGGGTGGCCGGACAGACGTACATGAGTCCGGCGGATGCTCAGATCACAGCCATCGCCCGATGTCCTGACGGTTCACTGATCGCCGCCACGACGCGTCCGGAAGTGTTTGAGTACTCCGTTCCGTCAGGAGTCTGGACAAAGGTTGAAGAACTGTCCGGCTATCGCATGTTCTGTTTCTGTGCAGGGGTCGAGAGCATTGTCTGGTGCGGTACGGACGGAAGCGGGGTCGTTGAACTTTATGACTGCGAGGACAGAGTCGCCAGTGTCCCGAGTCTGGAGCTATGCGGAAAGGATGTTCCGGTCAGGGCCTTTCTGAAGACCTGCGCCGGAGATCTCTTCATCGGTACGAAAGGCAACGGCATAACTATGGTGGACAAAAGCGGGACTTCGCGACAGATTCCCTTGTCCTCCATTCCTGAGAACAATTCGGTTTATGCCTTGGCCGAGACTTCCGAAGGCGATGTGCTGATCGGTCACGATGGCTGCGGGATCAGTGTCTATTCTCCTGAGACCGGAACCTATGAGGAGATTCCGCCTTTTGAGGGACAGGGATTTCGTTCCGTATATTCAATACATGTGGATGACCGGAATGGTTGCGTCTGGCTTGGAACCTATGGCTATGGTCTGATCATGCTCAAACTTGAGAAACGGAACGGCCATTATTCGATAGCCAGGCAGCATCAGTATAAAAACGACAAGTCTGATGAGACCTCCCTGGGAAATAACAACATCTTCTCAATAGCTCCTTTGCCTGATGGCAGACTATGCCTGGGAACAAGAGGCGGAGGAGTGAACATATTTGACCCTTCCACTGGCTTTTTCCGGCGCTTCCCCACTTCCGTTCCGGATGCGGTGTCAGTCAGTGATGACGTGCTTTCCGTAGCGGCGGCGTCCGATAACGAGCTTTGGGTCGGAACAAGCTATGGTTTCAACAAATTGACCGTCGGACCGGACGGAAAATATTCGTTCAGGTCATGGACCGAGGACAATGGCCTTGTGAACAACACGGTACATGGGATAATCATTGACAATGGCGGGATCCTGTGGATCGCCACCAGCCGGGGACTGGTCTCGTTTGATCCGTCATCAGAGATTTTCACAGGATATTCCTCGAACCCGGACATGCAGCAGGAGTACAGTGACGGAGCATGCTACATGGACGGGGACGGAGTCGTCTACGCCGGCGGCAACAACGGGTATGATTCGTTCAGGCCTGAGTCCATGAGCAAGAGACTGTACATGCCGCCTGTACTGATAGATGGCTTCCATGTGCGTCAGCGTCCTTTGCCGAAGTCGGACTTCATCGGAGGAAATCCCGTCGTCCTGTCGCATGATGACAACTTTTTCACAATCTCATTCTCCGCCCTTGAATATATTGACAACGCCGGTTGTGAGTATTCCTACATCCTTGAGGGCTTCAGTGAGAAATGGATTCAGAACGGGACTTCGCGTTCGGCGGTGTTCACGAATGTCCCTCCCGGGAAGTATGTCTTCAAAGTGAAGGGTACGAACGGGGACAAGCTTGTCAATCCGGAGGCTGCTTCTGTCAGGATTGTCGTAAGGAGACCCTGGTGGAACACAGGTTGGGCCTTTGCCGTGTATTTCACGATGTTCTGTCTTGCCGCGTATTTCGCGCGCGCTTATTTTAAAGGGAAGGAAGAACGCCGTAAGGAGGTTGAGTCGGCGGAATCGGCCAAGCGGCAGCAACAGGAGATATACGAGGCTAAATTGAACTTTTTCACGAACATCGCCCATGAATTCGGAACTCCTTTGACTCTTATCAGCGGGTCATGCGGCCAGTTGACGGCGGACGCGTCCTTGAAAATGGAGGATAAGAAATACCTTTCCATCATTCAGAACAGCGCCGGAAGGATGCACCGGCTGATTCAGGAACTGATGGACTTCCGCAAGGTGGAGTCCGGGCATCGGCCGATGCAGTATTCCGTCGTATGTGTCAACGAGATGCTGGCCTCCATAATTGACAACTTCTCCGAGGCCGCGGAGGAAAAGAACATTGAGTTCAAATCGGAAATGCCTTCCCGAAGGATTATGCTTGTCTCCGATCCGGACGCTCTTGAGAAGATTGTGAGCAATCTTTTGTCAAATGCCTTCAAATATACTCCGGAGTCGGGAAACATTCAGATCCGCCTTTATGATTCCGGAGACGGCATAACGATCGATTTCAAAAACACCGGCAAGGGTATCAGGCCTGAGCAGATCGGAACCCTGTTCAACCGCTTCTCTATCCTTGACAATCTTGAGCATCAGGCCGGCAAAGGCCGGGTCTTCCGGAATGGTATAGGTCTGTCTTTGGCTCTTGACTTGTCGAAGGCCCTCGGAGGGGACATCAGTGTTTCCAGTGTGCCGGATGATTACACCATATTCAGTTTCACCCATCCTTATCTCTCGATGGATCTGATTGCAGGGAAAGATTCCGAGGCTGGAGAACGGCGGACTGCCGGGAATGAGGAGGGCTTGGACGATGACGTCATGACTTCATCCGCAGATCCGCATACACGTCAGAAGATCCTTGTCGTCGATGATGACAAGGAGATCCGGAGCATGGTCAAGTCGATTTTCCGTGACAGGCTTGATGTTATCGAGGCTTCGGACGGGATTGAGGCCCTGGATGTTTTCAGGGAGACCCTTGTGGATCTTGTCATCACGGATCTTGTCATGCCGCGGATGGATGGGGCCGGACTGGTGAAGTCTCTTAAAGCGAATGAGCTGACCAAGCATATTCCCATAGTGTTCCTGACGTTTAAGGATGACATTGAGATGAGAATCAGCAGCTGTGAGATCGGAGGAGAGGCCTTCATTCCGAAACCCTTCTATCCCAAACATCTGAAATCGGTTGTCTATCGGATTCTTTCTGACAGGAATGATCTGAGGGACTACTATAATTCGGTACGCTCGTCAACCGACATCTACAAGGACAAGGCTGTGAAAGTCGAGGACAAGAAGTTTATGTTGAGGATTACTGACCTTGTGGAAGAGAACCTTACGGATGAGAGCCTGTCTCCGTCTTTCCTGTCCGACAGCTTGAACATCAGCAAGGTCCAGCTTTACCGGAAGATGAAGGAGATTTCCGGCATGACCCCTGGAGAGTTCATAAGGGATGTGAGGATTGAACATTCCGCATCTTTGCTGCTCAACACTGAACTTACCGTTCTGGAAGTCATGTATGACTCGGGCTTCAACAACAAATCCTACTTCTTCAGGGAGTTTTCCCGTAAGTACCATTGCACTCCAAAGGCCTATAGGGAAAAGAATCGTGGGCAGGCCTCATCCTGAGGGTATGGTTTTGCGGTTTCCGTTTTCCTTCTTATCTTTGCGTCCGCAAAAAGGGTCCGGACCTCTGACAAAGGGATGGTCCTGTGTTCTTGAAACCACGTTAAAAACAAGAAAGAAAAATGTCAAACTCCATTGATCAACAGCGCGGGACGCTGTCTGTCACCT
This sequence comes from Bacteroidaceae bacterium, assembly GCA_963642565.1. Lineage (GTDB taxonomy): Bacteria > Bacteroidota > Bacteroidia > Bacteroidales > UBA932 > Cryptobacteroides. The sequence goes on from CAVIGZ010000020.1 coordinate 18,376, forward strand.
ACGTTTGGATGTCTGTGACATTCTGCGTGAGTCTGGTTGTCTCCAACATCTTCATCCCTCGGCTCTGGCAGGTGGGCAACCTTCCTGTCCAGCTCACCGGAGCGGTGCTCCTGTTTCCGGTCTCGTACATTCTCAACGATTGCCTCACGGAGGTTTACGGCTACAGAAAAGCCCGTCTGACAATCTGGATCGGATTCGCCATGTGCCTTTTTGTGTCCGTCGCGTCGTTCATCGTCACGAAGCTGCCGAGACCCATGTACCCGGACAGCTATGCCGCGGCGGAGAGCTTCAACTCCCTGTTCGGACTGGTTCCGAGGTCGATGGTCGGCTCTCTTCTGGCGTTCATCGCCGGCTCGACCGTCAATGCGTGGATAATGTCCCGGATGAAGGTGGCGACAAACGGCAAGGGCTTCGGCTGGAGGGCGATCCTCTCCACTGTCGGAGGAGAGGCGACAGACTCCCTGATCTTCTTCCCGATAGCGTTCGGCGGACTTCTCCCTTTCCGGGCTGTGGTCAACCTCATGCTCACGCAGATCGTTGCCAAGACCTTGTATGAGATTGTGATCCTGCCGGTGACCTCCCGGGTTGTCCGGAAAGTCAAGGCGCATGAGGGAATGGATGTCTATGACGAGAATGTTTCGTATAATCCGTTTAAAATTAATGAAATATAGAATCGTCTGCCGGTGCGTGGGAGTCTCGCGGTGAATTTCGCGGGCATGCTCATGAACCGGTCCGGCGGAACATTGAATGAAAGTTATGGCGGAAGGAAGAGAACAGGAGGGTCTGAAATCCCTCGGAAAGAAGACTGAGTACAGAAGTGACTACGCTCCCGAGGTTCTGGAGACGTTCGTCAACAGACATCAGGACAATGACTATTGGGTCAGGTTCAACTGTCCGGAATTCACGAGCCTGTGTCCGATCACGGGACAGCCGGACTTCGCGGAGATCAGGATCAGCTACATTCCGGATGTGCGGATGGTGGAGAGCAAGAGCCTGAAACTGTACCTGTTCAGTTTCCGCAACCACGGGGATTTCCATGAGGACTGCGTCAACAGGATCATGAAGGATCTCATCAGGCTGATGGATCCCAAGTACATTGAGGTGACAGGCTTCTTCACCCCGCGCGGCGGGATCTCCATCCATCCGTACGCCAACTACGGACGTCCCGGCACAAAGTACGAAGCACTTGCCGAACGACGTTTCGCGGCCCACGAATAGTGTGTGATACTCCATGTATATTCGTTGGGCTTGTCGAAGCTTCGGAGCGATTTTAAGGATATTCGCTGCCATATTCAAAGGAATGACTATCTTTGTCTCCGAATATGAAAGGACAGGCGACAGTGGTCAAGAATGCGGGGAGTCATTTCCTGCTTTCGAGGCTGCCGGAATGGCGGCCTTTTCCGGCCGTGCTCAAAGGCAGGGTGCGGCTCTCCGGAAGCGATGCGACCAACCCGGTGGCGGTAGGCGACAAGGTGACCTATGAATATTCCGAAGAACCTTCGGCGGCCAATCCTGCCTCGATCGTCGAGGTGCTTGACCGCCGGAACCATGTGATCCGCCGCTCGACGAACCTTTCGAGGCAGTCGCATGTGATCGCCGCCAACCTTGACCGGGCGTTCATAGTAGTGACCCTGTTCTTCCCCGAGATCAAGCTTCCGTTTCTGGACAGGCTTCTGGTGACCTGCGAGGTCTATGGGATTCCGGCGACCATAGTTCTGAACAAGGTTGACATATTCAGAAAGGATTTTCCCGAGCAGCTCTCTGATTTCCACCGCATCTATGAGAGTGCCGGCTATCGGGTCATAGAGACATCCGCTCTGACGGGAGAGGGAATCGACGAGTTGAAGGCCGCCATCGGAGGTTCCGAGGACGGACATGTCTGCCTTTTCTCCGGGGAGTCCGGAGTGGGGAAGTCCTCCATCATCAAGGCTTTGGATCCGGCGCTCAATCCCAAGGTCGGCGACATTTCCCTCGCCCATCTTCAAGGCCGCCACACCACTTCGCTTTACGAGATGTACCCTCTGGCCTCCGGAGGCTTCATCATTGACTCTCCCGGACTCAGGGGATTCGGCCTTGTCCGTCTTGAGAAAGAGGAGATAGCCCTTTATTTCCCTGAGATGCTGAAATTCTCCCGGGATTGCCGTTTCACCCCCTGCACCCACACCCACGAACCGGGCTGTGCCGTCAAACAGGCTGTGGATGACGGTCAAATCTCCGCCGAACGCTACAGCTCCTACCTCGGCATGCTCGAAGAGGACAGGAAGTTCCGGTAGGGTATGACCATATTCATCCTGTAGAGGTCTGAAAAAAAGAAAATCCCAAATTTTGCACGTTACCAAAATTTGGGATTTTCTTTTTTTCAGACCCATTGTTGCCCTTTCGTCTTTTTGTGCTATCTTTGCAAAAGAGTAAAAGGTCTTACTATAAGATATGGTACTGGAAAAACAGATACTGATGTTTCTGAACATCGCTCACAACAGCGTTAAACAGTGCATGTCCGAGGTGTTCCAGAGGGGAGGGTTCAACCTGACTCCGGAACAGTTTCTTGTGATGGACACGCTCTGGGACGAGGGCGTGCTGACCCAGCAGCAGATCGCCGACATCACGATGAGGGACAAGAACTCCATCGTCAAGCTGATTGACGGACTGGAGAACCGTAAGCTTGTCCGCCGCGTCAGCAACCCCAAGGACAGAAGGCAGAACCTCATAGAGGTCACGCCATATTCCCGGAAAATCAAGGACAATGTGACTGAACTTTCCCTTGAGGCGGTCGCGAAGATTGTCGGTGACATCCCGCGGGAGGATCTTGATTCTTTTGTCAGGACGTTGGCGGAAATGGAAAAGAACATGAATCCGAAGTCTGATCTGGAGGCTTTGGCAAGGAAATATCCTACTAAAAAGAAAGGTGATGGGACGACTGTATGACCTCCTGATGAAGGACTACCGCCTGAAGGAAGGCCTGAACGCATGCATCAACTGCGGCACCTGCACGGCCATCTGCCCGGCGGCGGAGTTCTACCGCTATGATCCCCGGAGAATCGTGGACATCGTCCAGAGCAAGGACGAAGAGGAGATCGGGAAGCTGCTGAAAAGCGAGACGATCTGGTACTGCGGCGAGTGCATGAGCTGCGTGACGCGGTGTCCCCGGAAGAACGCTCCGGGACTGATCGTCATGGCGCTGCGCAACCTGTCCATAGAACTGGGCTATTTCGTCGAGTCCGAAAAAGGCCGCCAGCAGTTCCTGCTGACCAAGGACTTGTGCTCCAACGTGCTGGATTACGGCTACTGCGTCTATCCGCGCCGTTTCGACTACGCCGGACATCCTGAGGCCGGAAAGGTCTGGGAATGGGAGGAGAAGCATCTGGACGATGTGTTCGAGAGGCTCGGAGCCAATCTGGACGGCGAGGGGCCGGGGGCCATGCGCCGCATCCCTCGGGAGGATCTTGACCAGCTCAAGAGGATCTTTGACGAGACCGGAGCCACGGAAAGGATGGAGAAGGTCCGGGCGGCCGGTCTGAAGAAGGCAGCCGAGATGGGCCTCACCGAGGACGAGTTCATCGCGAAAATCTACACGGACAGCGATCCGAAACATTTAAATCAATAGCCCTCAATGATCTACGAAGGCAAACAGAAGATCTGGTCGGACTACCAGAAAGAGATTCCGGACGATCATTATTTTTACGTCCGAAGCTGCATCAGGCAGAGTTTCTTCCCGGCGGCGGAAGCGGCTTTCCTGAAGATGACAAGGCAGGAGTTGGGCAGGGACGTGTTCGAGACCGAGCATCACACCACATGCGGCGGCATAGCCTATCATTCGGACACCATCCCTCAGGAGACGGTGATGACGATCATCGCTCGCCAGTTCGCCCTGATGGCGAAGAACGGCTACGAGAACTACGTCTGCTCATGCATCACCTCCTTCGGCCTTTACTGCGAGACTATGGAGACCTGGCGCGAGTTCCCCGAACTGGAGGCGAAGGTTCGCGAGAACCTTTGGAAGGCCTGCCGTCTGGAGTTCGCCAAACCGAAATTCCTGGTACACGCCAGCGACCTCATTTACAAGTACCGCAATCTCATAGCCGCCCGGGCGAAGCACAAACTCGTGGATGTCCGCACAGGCCGCCCGCTCCGTGTGGTGGAACACATCGGTTGCCACTATTCGAAGATGTTCCCTTCCAAGGGAGTCGGGGGCGCTGAGTATCCTTATGTCCTCGTCGGAATGGTCGAGGCATGGGGTGGCGAGATCGTGGATTACCCGGAAAGGCGGCACTGCTGCGGATTCGGTTTCCGGCAGTATCTCATCAAGGGCAACAGAAGCTACTCCCTCTCCAACACCCACAAGAAGTTCGAGAGCATGGAGCCGTTCCATCCGGACATGATCATCACCAATTGTCCGGGCTGCCCGTATTTCCTTGACAGATGGCAGTATGTGATCGCCGAGTCAACCGGCAAGACCTACGGGGAAGAGGGACACGGAATCCCGGTCTTCACCTACGAGGAAGTGGCCGGACTGGTTCTGGGCTACGACCCCTGGGACCTCGGGCTACAGACCCACCAGGTCAGCGTCGAGCCGCTTCTGGACAAGATGGGCGTTGAATATGACCCCGCCCGCAAGTTCCTCGGCAGGAACGGCAAGGATCTCGGCAGACCAGGACCTTGCTCTTGTCTGAAATAGTTTTCTTGAATATAATCGCGCACATGAAAAACAACGTACTCATAATAGGTGGAGGCCCTGCGGGCCTTGAGGCGGCATCCGGACTCCAGAGGCTGGGTTACAATGTCATCCTCGTCGAGCGAGCCACGACTCTTGGCGGACATCTGGCCTCATGGGACAGACTTTTCCCTGACGGGGCTTCGGCCTCTGCCGCCCTTGACGGACTGCTTGGCAGGATGGATGGAGTCAAATGCTTCACGGACACCGAAGTGCAGTCGATCAACCGGCTGGACAAATCCTACAATGTCATTCTGTCCAACGGCATCACCGTACTGGCGGACGCCGTTCTGATGTCAAGCGGCTTCGACCTCTTCAAGGCGGAGAAGAAGGAGGAATATGGCTACGGGATCTATGACCATGTGATCACGAACGCTGACCTTGAGGCCTGGTTCGGCTCCGGCTTCGACGCGCGGATCGACAACCCCCGGAAGATCGGCTTCGTGCATTGTGTAGGCTCGCGTGACGAGAAGTCAGGATGCCGCTCCTGCTCGAAGGTCTGCTGCGCCACGGCCGTGAAACAGGCCTGCGAGATGAAGCAGGCTTTCCCTGACGCGCAGGTCTATTGCTTCTACATGGATCTGCGGATGTTCGGCCGCCATTACGAGGATCTCTACCTGAGCGCGCAGAAGGATCACGGCGTGCGGTTCATCCGCGGACGTGTCGCCGAGGTGTCCGAGAACGTGGACGGAAGCCTTCTTGTCAAGGCCGAGGACACGGTGGCGGGCAAGCCTCTGAAAGTCACGCTCGACCTTCTTGTGCTGATGGCCGGCATGAGGCCTTCGGCGGCGGGAAGAAGGGTAGGGGAGCTGTTGGAGATGCCGGTTGAGGAGGACGGATTCTTCGCGGTCCGGGACGGGATTCTGGCCGGTCAGCGCAGCCCTCTTCCTGGATTGTTCCTCGCCGGAGCGGCCACCGGGCCGAAGACCCTTCCGGAGACCCTTGGCGATGCCCGCGGGGCTGTCGTGGAGATTGACAGGTACTTGTCCGACATATTCCCGGACGCAAGGAATTACAAGACATTGGTTCGGGAGAGATGGTAGATTTCGGTTTCGGTCTGGCTCCAAGTTCCAGGATCAATCTTGACCTGTTCGACAGGGAAAAATTCGAAGAGTTGGCCGCTCTTGAGCCGGATGTGCGCAAGTGCATGGCCTGCGGAAGCTGCACCGCTGTCTGCACCGCGGGACAGTTCGTTCAGACGAGCCTGCGTTCCGCGATTGAGGAGCTTCACAACGCCCATCCCGACAAGGCCCTTGGCTTTCTGAAGTCCTGCCAGCTTTGCGGAAAGTGTTCGATGGTCTGTCCGCGCGGCATCAACACACGTCACCTCATCCTGTCCATCGCTAAAATCTACGGTACGAAATGAGCCTTTTACATTCATTGCCGCTTCAGGCCGCTCCCGAAGTCATCGACAGGATTCCGTCGGGCTACAACAACTTCGTGATTCCGTTCGTGGTCGGCATCAGTTTCATGCTGGTCTGGCTGACAGTGGGACTTATAAGACTTCTGGTCAAGGTTCCGGCGGAGGACAGGCGCAGGTTCTGGAAGTCGCTGGTCACCCCCAAGACGGCGCTCAAGAACATCAGGGACCTTTTCTGCGACTGCCTTTTCCACACGAAGATCTGGAAGCGCAAGCCGCTGCTCGGCTACATGCACTCCTCCATCGCCTTCGGATGGTTCATGCTGATTGTCCTCGGCCACATCGAAGTGGCCCTGTTCGTGCCGAAGCACCTTGCCTGGACGGACGGAGGCCTCTTCTACCCGATTTTCTACCGGTTTTTCGTCTGGATGAATCCCGGCCACGTGACGCTGAGAGGCTCGTTCTTCTTTTTCCTGATGGACTTTTTCCTGCTCTATGTGCTCACCGGAGTAGGGATGGCCATGTTCAAGAGATTCCGCTCCATCGTGCTGGGAATGAGGCACACCACGAAACCGTCGCTGGCTGACAGGGTGGCTCTGTACAGCCTCTGGATGATCTTCCCGCTCAGGCTTCTGGCCGAGAGCTTCACGGCGGATCTGAGCGGAGGAAGTTTCCTGACGGTACCTGTCAACCATCTGTGGCACTGGATATTCGGAGACAAATTGTTCCTGATGCCGGTTTGGTGGGCCTATTCAATCTGTCTGGGACTGTTTTTCGCAGCGATGCCGTTCAGCCGCTACATGCACATCCTGACGGAGGTCCTGTGGATCCTGCTTCGCAACGCCGGCATCCGGCCGGGACATCCCCGCAAGGGTGTCGCGGAGGCGGAGATCTATGCCTGTTCCAGTTGCGGACTGTGCCTGGACGCCTGTCCGATGAACGTGCAGAAGAAGAATCTGAAATATTCATCGGTCTATTTCATCCGTTTCCTCCGCCGTCATAACGAGAAGAAGATCAATGACATCGCCGAGAAATGCCTGATGTGCGACAAGTGTCATGCCCTTTGTCCGGTGGGGGTTGACGCCCCGGCGCTCCGCCGCGCGCAGAGAGCCACGGTCAACAATTCGCTGGAGTACGACTATTCGTACCTTGAAGATTGTCGCCCGGTTGGCTCAGTCCCTTCTATGGCTGGTGAGCCTGCCGAAGGGACGAGCGATGCAGGAACATCGCCGGATGTGATGTACTTTGCCGGCTGCATGACCCACCTGACCCCAAGGATCATCAAGTCTGTGGAGAAGGTCTTCAAATCTGCCGGCGTGGATTATGTCTTTGCCGACCGTGACGGAGGAATCTGCTGCGGCCGTCCTCTGCTGCTTGCCGGCAAGACAGACGCCGCCCGCGAGACCGTCTCCGCCAACCGCCGGATGATTCTCTCATCCGGATGCCGCACGCTGGTCCTCTCATGCCCGATCTGCTACAGGATTTTCAAGGATGAATATGCCCTCGACGGCGTTGAGGTACTGCATTACACACAGTTCTTCAAACGTCTTGTCGATGACGGAAAGCTGAGACTGACAGTCGGAGACGGGCGCATCGTCTATCACGATCCGTGTGAGCTTGGCCGCGGCTGCGGAGTTTACAAGGAGCCTCGTGAGGTTCTGTCCCGGATCGGTACATTGGTGAAAGCGGCCAGGGAAGGCGATGAGAGCGTCTGCTGCGGAGGGAGTCTCGGCAGTCTGACCCTCGATGCTAGGGACCGCGCCAAGATCACCGAGTCATCCATCGCCAATCTCCTGGCCGGCGATCCGCAGACCATCGTCACAGCCTGTCCACTATGTCTCAAGACTTTCTCCGAGTCCGTCCCGGAGGGAGTGCAGGTCAAGGATTTCGCTGAGACCTTGGTTTAGAGGTTGTACCCCAACGTCAATGAGAAGGTCCGGTAGCCGGCCTTGAAATCATTTCCGCTGAACACATTGTTCAACTGGGACCTTCCGTCAAGGCTGAACAGCACCGGGCCTAGCACGAATCCGACGCTGAAATTAAGTCCGTACTGGTTCTTGTTGACATCCAGTGCCTTTCCCGACAAGGTCATGTCCTCCACATTGCTCCGGAGAATCCGTGAATAGTAGCCGCCGACTCCCATGAAGACCCTGTTGCCGCCATTGGACTGAAGCAGTACCGTGACAGGCACCGTGACAGCCTGCCGGCTGAATATGACAAAGGATGAATACGGATCCGCGTCATCCGGGAACTTTGTGCCGCCGTATTCGTAAAGCCCTCTGACATTCAAACCGAAACTTCCGGAATTGGCCTGGACCTGAACCCCGGCGCTGCCGCCGAACCGTTCTTTCGTCACGAAGGCCGCATTGCGGAAATCGAGGCTGCCTTGATCCAGTGAAGCCAGGATCCCGAACTCCACCGCGGGGGCGTTCAGCGAATGTTTTCTGGCGATGCGTCCGCTTTTCTCCAATGAAGGATCCGAGGCCATGGCCAGGGTCACGTCCGAGATGTAGCCCGCCACCTTGTCGAGTCCGTCATAGTCGATCAGTCCGGCGTCATCCTCCGGTTTGTGGTATGGTGACTTGAGTCCGGTGGTCACGGCGAGCGTAGGGATTCCTTTCATGGCGAACCCTTTGGTGTCGGTCGCCGTGAGAACGGATTTCTCGAATCTCACAGGATCGACCGTGATCGAGAACTTCGAGACGTCACCCTTCAGAATCCTTTTCCCGTTCCTTATGGTAGCGGCACCCAGCAGTTTCAGTTTTCCGGAAGCCTTGTACCATCCGACCATGTCCAGGCTCATCATAAGCTTGATCCTGTCCAGTCCGACAGCCCTGACAAGAGTGTCCGCCAATGCCTTTGAACCCCATAGCCCGATCTCCTCGGCGTCAAACGCCGCGATGATCACGCTTCTTTTCAGGCTGTCCCGGCTGGCATAAAGATCTCTGGCCACCTCGATCAGAGCCGCCGAACCGGAAGCGTTGTCGTCAGCTCCGTTGTAAACTTCCCCGTTCCGTACTCCGATGTGGTCGAAATGGGCGCCTAGGACGATGTATTCATTCTTCAGTTCAGGATCGCTCCCCTCGATGACGCCCACTACATTCCGGTACCTTGCGTCTGTGGACGAGTTGATTCCTCCGGGTGCGAAACGGTGGAGCCAGTCTCCGAAGAAAGGTCTCATTCCGATTGCCTCATATTGCCTTTGAATGTACATGGCCGCTTTCAGTGAATATTCGGTCCCGGCCTTGCGTCCCTGAAGCGAGTCCGCCGCCAGGTAATGGACGTGTTCCGTCAGCCGTTGCTGTCTTGTCTGCGCTCCCGCCATGGCACTCAGCAGGATAAGTCCGAGCAAAAAGGTTCGTTTCATTGCGAAAATGATGTTTGATAAGAACTCCAAAGTTCTTCAAAATATCCCATAATAGCAAATATTCCCGAATATTCCGACAGTCCTGACGGGATGACGTTCTGTCGTCGGCTGTCAATCGGGAGGTCTGCCAAGGCGGAGGTTTTCTGCCAAATTGGCATATTCGTGGGAATGGCATAACATTCGATAATACTCCCCGCGTCCGGGTTCCGGGAACGGAGCCT
>CAVIGZ010000021.1:0-26687 GCA_963642565.1 Bacteroidaceae bacterium
ACTGTTTTTACCGCGTGTCCTCAACAAAATATATCTGAAAACTTCAGCGTCATTTCAATCCGTGGAACCGCCAGCCTTCCGCAAGCGGCCCGAGGCGGCCTTGTTTTAATAAAAAAGGGACGGCTGCAGCATAAGCGCGGCCAATCCCTTTTCTGTTCCTATTGTGTGATTATCGACGGAGACCGAGCTCCTTGACGATCTTTCTGTATCTCTCGATGTCGATCTTCTGGAGGTAGTCCAGAAGCTGACGCCTTTTACCTACGAGACGGAGAAGGGAACGGCGGGTGACAACATCCTTCTTGTTCTTCTTCACGTGCTCCGTGAGGTGATTGATACGGTAGGAAAATAAAGCAACTTGACTCTCTGGTGAGCCGGTGTCCGTATTAGACTTCCCGTACTTAGCGAAAATCTCTTGCTTTTTGTCGGCTTGTAAATACTCTGCCATTTTCGCAAAAAATTTTGTTGATGATTAATAACGTCTTCTTCCCCGCACCCTGCGGAAAAGCGTGCAAAGATAGGGATAATTTTCAGACAATCAAAATATTTTCAGGATATTCCGGACTGCGGCAAACAGGTGCCGGACTTCCGGCTTGGATTGGCGGCGAATTACGGAATATTACGGAATCTGCATCCTTTGTTGTAATGATGCGGATATAATGCGTATCTTTGAGACAAATAATCATAATGATGAAGAATACTATAGCAATGATGTCCGCCGCTCTCCTGCTCCTGTCCTGTTCGACGACCGAGCGGCAGACTCCAAAGCAGATCTGGCCGGAGAAAGGGATGGAGCAGGCGCTGTACATCAACAACGGAAAGATTCAGATCGGTGTAGATCCGGAGCGCGGAGGAGCCGTCTTCCATTTCTCCGAGTCGGGGAAAAAGACCAACATCCTGAACCATGCCGATGAAGGGCGTTTCGTGCAACAGTCCTACTATGGGAACTCCGACGGCAGCACGTGGTGGAATCAGGCCTGGATGTGGAATCCTATTCAGGGAGGTGGAAGCAAGGGGCGTAAGGCGCGCATCCTCAGCAAAGAGCAGACCGCCACTCGGCTTCACATCGTCACAGAACCTGTGCTTTGGGCTTCCGACGAACCTGCGCCGGAATGCACGATGGAAGAGGACATCAGTCTCGAAGACCGCATCGTTCACATCAAGTACACTTTCCGTAACACCGGTGACGGAGCACAGGACCACTGTGAACGCCATCAGGAAGTCCCGGCCGTGTTCATCGACTGGGATTACCCTAACTTCGTGCGCTACGGGGGCGACCGTCCGTGGACCGGCGACACTCTGACCCGTCATGTGCCGAAACTGCTGGCTGACGCCGCTTCGGGCGAGTCGGCGAAGCTCACGGAGTCGTGGGCGGCCTACGTGGACGGAAAAGACTGGGGAGTAGGCGTGTACTCACCTACGGCCGACTTCTGTACCTTGTACCGTTTCGGCACCGGTCCCGGCGGAGCGACCGAGGGTTCCTGCTCCTATTTTGCGCCGCTGAAGAAGATGGCGGTCACCAAGGGCATGGTCTTCACCTATGACGTTTACATGACCATCGGCACGCTGGACGATATCCGCTTGCGGTTCTACAAGATACACAAAAGCGCCGCCGCGGAACAATAGCGTGAATGGTTTATTTTTTTCATGTTTCTAAACAATGAACATCAGGATGTCGTATGCCTTTGTCAGTACAGCCGGTAGCCGCGCAGAGCCCGTTGCTTGGCGAGGTGGTCGGGGCAGAGGGATTCGAGGAGGGCGTGGAACCCCGGGCCGTGATTGGGGTGCTTGAGGTGGCAGAGTTCGTGGAGGATGACATAGTCACGAAGCTCGTCAGGAAGGCGCACGAGGTTGAGGTTCAGGTTGATGTTGCCTTTGCGCGAGCAGCTTCCCCAGTTCGAGGAGTTGTGTTTGATGCGGACGGAATTATATTCAAATGAATATCTTGCCGCAAGTTCCCGCAAACGCTTCGGAAGCACTTCTTTGGCCACCCTGCGTAATTCCTCAATTTCCTCGGGAGTGGGAATATGTTCGGCTCCGATCCGCTCACGCTGCCGCGTCTGGACTTTCAGTACCCAATCCTTTTTCCCAAGGAAGAACTCCAGACCGGCCTTGTACGGGACAAAATAGGGGATTGTAACGACAACGCCCCTGCGGGGATTCACACGGAGTGTCACCCTGCGGGAGCGTACGTTTTTCCGGATCATAACCGCTCCGGTGTCCGGGTCATCAAAGATTTTCTCCATTCGCCAAGTCGTCCGCGCCAGGAATCACATCGCAGTTGCCTTGTGCGGACTCAAGCTTTACCTTTGACACGCACTTGCCGGCCAGAAACAGAACGGCGGCGCTGACTATGAATATGATCACATAGGCCCCGGTCGGAACAATGTCCAGAAGACTCGCGTCCGCCCCGAGATCCTTGAACGCCGGCAGTTTTGATGACAGCACGGAGAGCGTGTTGTTGACGCAGTGCATCAGCATCGTAAGCTTAAGCGAGCCGGTCTTGTAGTAGACGTAGCCGAAGAAGCTTCCGAGGATGAATGCGGAGAACCCCTGCCAAAGGTTGCCGTGGATTGTGGCGAAGAAGATCGCCGAGATCGCTATCGCCAGAGCCGGATTCATCCCTCTTCTGCTTCCATCCTCTCCGGGTTCATCCTTGCGGGAATAGTTCAGAAGGCCTCTCAGCACGATTCCCCTGCACATCCACTCTTCAAGCACGGGAGCGAACACGCACATACTCAATATACTGACCCAAAGCGGTCCGTCAAGCAACTGTTCCATGGTCTTGACCAAGGTCTCGTCCATGTCCGGCATCAGCGCCATCAACGGCTCAAGCATCAGCGCCAGGGCGATCGTCCCGAAAGCCACCAGGATTGCCGTGAGAGCGCCGCCTCCGGCTCCGAAGTGATTGCTGTCCAGAGCATATCCTCTGTCGAATGTCGAGTTCCGCATGCTCTTGAGCCTCACGTACATCAGAACAGGGATGAACTGCACCGGATAGACGATAAGCATGCTGTAGTACAGCGGGAAGCCAGGCAGGAACGCCATCAGCCCGATGCTGAGCAGGCTTCCGAGAATCATTCCCGCCAGAAACCAGCCAAGGATGGCGAAAACGCCGGCCACGCCCGGAGTGTACCAGGCGCAGCCGGAGAAAAGGTCGTAGTTCCTCTCGACCTTGCGTGGTCTGAGAAAGGACATTATTTCTTCCAGAGAGGTGTAGGATAGATGCCCTTGTCGGCGAGTTCCTTGAACTTGGCCACAACTCCCGGACGGTCTTCCTTGTAGGTCACGCCGAACCAATGGGAGGCGGTGGAGAGAACCTCGCACTTGTAGCCGCGTTCCTTCATCAGGATGTCGACGGCGTAAGGGATGTAGTATTCTTTCTTGAGTTCATTTATGTTCTGCTCCAGAAAACTTGCGAACACTTCCTCGCTGAGCTGGAAGTAATCCGGAGTGAAGCCCCACATGTTCATCGAGCAAAGCGCCTTGCCGTCGAGTTCGACATGCGTCTCGCCGTTGACGGAGTTGTCGCCATAGACCTTGCCGTCGGCCTCCTTGCCGATGTTCAGATGCTCGGCGATGCCGGTCAGATGGAGTTCCTTGTCGTAGTAGCAGATTCCGCGGGAGACCTTGCCGTACTCGGAAAGGGTGTTGTCAAGCTCGAAGCCTACGATGCTGCATGTGCCGGTGCTGTTCTCGTGGGACCTGAGCCAGTCTCCCAGAATCTTGAATGAATCCTTGCCGTAGTAGTCATCACCGTTGATGACGGCGAACGGCTCGCGGATGACATCCTTTGCCATCAGCACCGCATGGGCGGTTCCCCAAGGCTTCTGCCTCTCCGGGTTGAGGGTGAACCGGGAAGGAATCTTGTCCAGTTCCTGGATCACGAAATCGAACTCGAGAGGAGTGCCGTCAGGGCAGGTGACACCGCTGTACTTCTCCTTTACGGTCTGCTCGAACTGTGCGCGGAAATATTCCCTGACAATGTACACGACCTTGCCGAAGCCTGCGTTGACAGCGTCGTAGATTGAATAGTCGATGATTGTCTCGCCGCCAGGGCCGAGTCCGTCCATCTGCTTCAGACCGCCGTAACGGCTGCCCATGCCTGCTGCAAGTACAAGAAGTGTAGGTTTCATATTTTTTGAATATTAATGGTTTCTAATCCCGCAAAATTAACTAATTTTGTGAAAATAATGTTCTAAAGCCGTGGAAAAGTTCAAGGACATCTGGAATAGGGATTTGGATGGCAGGAACGCCGAAAGGCGATCTTTTGTCCGTTATGCCATCTGCGCCACCGCCTTTTTCTTCATTATGGTCGGGTTCGTCAACCAGAACAACATCGTCCGCTGGGTAAAGGCAGGCTTCGAGATCCGCAATCAGGAGAGGCTGATCGAGAGGTACAGTGCCGAGATCAAGGACATGGAGAACCGGATCCACGGCCTGACTTCCGACAGGGACTCGCTTGAGCGGTTCGCCCGCGAGAATTTCGGATTCGCCGAACCGGGCGACGACGTGTACGTTCTGGAAAAATAATTTCAAGTGAATATGGATCTTCATTCTCTTCTGGCAGTGTCTCCGATCGACGGTCGCTATGCTGCCAAAACAGCTTCGTTGAGACAGTACTTCAGCGAGTTCGCCTTTATCCGCAACCGTGTAAGGGTGGAGGTGGAGTACTTCATCGCCCTGTGCGGAATCCCTCTGCCCCAGCTTGCTGACTTCGGGGCCGGTACGGGACTGACCCGCGATGAACTCTTCTCCCGTCTGCGGGGGCTCTATCAGGCGATGACTCCGGAGGACGCCGGGAAAGTGAAGGACATCGAAAAGGTCACCAACCATGATGTCAAGGCCGTAGAATATTTCATCAAGGAGAACTTCAAGACTTTGGGAATATCCCGCTGGCAGGAATTCGTCCATTTCGGCCTGACCTCCCAGGACATCAACAACACGGCTCAGCCGCTGATGCTGAAGGAGGCTCTTGAGAATGAATATGTTCCTGCGCTGAAAGAGGTGATTTCCATCCTTGCCGCCGATGTGGAGGCCTGGAAGGATGTTCCGATGCTTGCCAGAACCCACGGCCAGCCGGCCACCCCGACAAGGCTCGGGAAAGAGTTTCAGGTCTTTGTCTCACGGCTTGAGGAGCAGCTCCGCCAGTTCGGCAGGCTGACCTGGCCCGCCAAGTTCGGCGGGGCCACAGGCAACATGAATGCCCACAAGGTAGCCTTCCCGGACATCGACTGGCCTGCCTTCGCCGACAGGTTCGTGGCGTCGCTCGGACTGAAAAGATCCTTCCCGACCACGCAGATCGACCACTATGACAACCTTGCGGCGATCTTTGACTGCCTGCGACGCATCAACACGATTCTCATCGATCTCTGCCGCGACATCTGGACGTACATCTCAATGGAGTATTTCCACCAGCAGGTCGCCAGGAACGAGGTCGGTTCCTCCGCCATGCCTCACAAGGTCAACCCGATAGATTTCGAGAATGCCGAGGGGAACCTCGGGATGGCAAACGCCGTGCTGACATTCCTGTCGATGAAGCTCCCGGTCTCAAGACTGCAGAGAGACCTGACAGACTCCACCGTCCAGCGTAACATCGGAGTCCCTGTCGCCCACGGAATGATCGCCCTCGCGTCCGTGAAGAAGGGTCTTGGAAAACTGATTCTGAACCGTCCCGCCATCGACGCTGAACTGCACCGCAATTGGGCGGTAGTCGCCGAGGCCATCCAGACCATCCTCCGCCGCGAGAATTATCCTAACCCGTACGAGACCCTCAAGAATCTCACCCGCACCGGCTCCGCCATCGACGAGAAGACCATCGAGGACTTCATAGGCACCCTAGATGTCGCCGACTCCGTCAAGGAAGAACTCCGCGCCATCACCCCGTGGAACTACACCGGCTTTTAATAAGAAACCTTCAAAACAGCTTCTTAGAGTATCAGCAGGATGGCGAAGACGTAGAGCATGAACCCCTGGAAACGGAGACGGCTCTTGGTGCTGTGATGCAGCATCTCCTCGGTCGGGTCATCGCCGGTCATCTCAAGCAGGGTGTCTTCCGACGGGATTTCGCCGTTGGAATATTTCCGGATGAGCTGACCGTCGTTGAACCAGGTCGCTCCGCCGTTCGAGCGGTTGAGGGTGACGAGCGTTTTCCTGTCGGCGAAATATGTCGAGCCGGCAAGTCGTGAATGCACTTCCGGCACAATCACAGGCAGCTTGTCAAACTGCTCCTTTGTCGATGAGACAAGCAGCAGGGGAGTGAATCCGGCGGCTTCGGCTCCGTCGAGAGCGTCTGCGATTCTTGTCCAGAAAACTCCTTTGGTCTTGGCAGGTTCATAGACGGAAACCGCAAGCACATTGCCGTAGATGGCTTTTTCATCCTGATAGTTCCCCAGAGAATCCGTAAACGAGAGTACCGGCCTGTTGTCCTCGATTTCCGTTCCGTGAATAAGTATTGTCTCCGTGCGGACGTAGGTCCAGGTCGAATCCGGGAGGTGATCCAGATCAAATGCCCCCTCCTGGCCGTTCTTCTCGTAGATGATCGTGGCCTTGTAGTGTCCGGAGTCTTCCTCATCCCCGTCGCCTTCGCCTGCCGGCAGCTCGCTTCCCGGTGTGAACTCGGTGTAATCCACAAGCGGGATGCTTGTCAGCGAATAGACTGTGAAGAGAATGATCGAGGCTCCCACGATGCCGAAAGAGACATATTTCCGTTTCCTGTTCTTCCCGAAATGTTTGAATGGCAGGAATGCAACCATCGCCAGGGCAAGCAGGATCAGATTCTTGAGGAATGTCTGGAGATTGGTCAGATGGATGACCTCGCCGAAGCATCCGCAGTCGGTCAGGCTGACCGGATTGAATATGGCCAGAAACAACGTCAGCACCGTGAAGAGGACAATCATCGCAGAGGTGATGACCGCCACCTGCCTCCTCCATACTCCGCTGATCAGCGCCGCGCCAAGGATAGCTTCGGCGAGCGCGAAGAACACGGCGGAGACTTTTGCGGCCGGCAGCAGGAATGTCACATGGAAGAACCTGAAATACCCTTCCATCACCAGCCCGGCCCCGACCGGATCAAGCAGCTTGAAGATTCCGGCGGCCAGGAAAACCACTCCCACGATGAACGCGCACAGCCTTCTGAGCCTGAAAAGAAAAACGTTGCTCATTTTGTTCCGATATGTTCGTCAATAACTTCCTTAACCTTCGCGAATATCCCGTCCGGAGGCAGCATCTGGCCGAACTCGTCCGAGCAGTCGATCCTGATGAAGTCCGGATCCAGGTCCACTTGCCTGCGGTAAATCGCCTGAACCTGCCTTTGGAACTCAATGTCTGATTCATGGATGTCCTGCGAGCCGTGGAGATAGTCCCTGTCGCTGCCGGTTCTTGCCGATTCCAACCTGCTCTCCACGAATGAGATGGGAACGTCCAGAAATATGTTCAGGTCTGGCTTCGGGAGACCGAAGTCGCCATATTCGGTGTTGATTATCCATTCGCGCAGGTTCTCTTTCTCCGCCGGATTCTGGAGCTTGGCGCACTGGTAGGCGATGTTGGAGTAAACGTACCTGTCAAGCAGCACCGAACCGCCTTCCGCAAGGGTCTTCTTCATTTGCGGAGCCGCTCCGTGCCTGTCCTCGGCGAACAGCAGAGCCACCAGCTGTGGGTGCACGGCCTCGTTGCTCCCGAAATCCCCGCGCAGGAACCGGCTGATCAGATCCCCGTAAACCGGAGCGTCGTACCTCGGAAAGTGGATGTACTCCAACTCCGGGCATATCTTTTCAAGATACGCCTTCAACTTCTTGACTTGCGTGGATTTCCCCGCTCCGTCCAAACCTTCCAGAACGACCAGCATAACGATAGTTTTTTGATGGGAGTCTTGAGTCCTCGTCAAAACATTCCACAAGCCACAAAGATATTCAATTTTTGTCTATTTTTGTTTAAAAATAATGTCAATATGGGAAGTGATGTGGACAGGAATATTCAAGTGATGGGCATTGTCAACCTCACCGATGACTCTTTCTTCGCCGGCAGCCGCAATCTCCGCGCTGACGGGACCTTTGACGAAGCCCTTTTTCGGGACAGGATTATGAATATGCTCGCCTCGGGTGCGGACATCCTTGATCTGGGGGCGTGTTCGACCCGTCCGGGATCGGACTCCATCAGTGAAGAGGAAGAGTGGAGAAGGCTTGAGCCGGCATTGCGCATTCTTGCCTCGGAGCATGCCGGAGGGCGCGTCTCCATCGACACTTTCAGACCTGGAATCGTGAGCCGTGCGTTTGATCTCATCGGTCCCTTCATCGTGAACGATGTCAGCGGCGGATGCGAGGAAATGTGGAGGCTGCTCGGGAGGCTTGGATTGCCGTACATCGCGATGCACACCCGTGGGACACCGAAGAACATGCAGAGTCTTACGGACTATGACAACGTCACCGAGACCGTCCGAGAGTTCTTCGTCGGGATCGCCGCCGAGGCTGACAGGCATGGGGTGAAGGACTGGATTCTGGATCCCGGATTCGGCTTCGCCAAGACCGTTGAACAGAACTGGCAGCTGCTCCGCGAGATGTCCGTCCTTGGAGATTTCGGCAGGAAGATTCTCGTGGGGCTTTCCCGCAAGAGTTTCCTGTTCAGACCGTTGGGCATCACCCCTGCCGAAGCGTTACCGGCCACCCAGGTCGCCGACTTCATAGCGTTGCAAAACGGCGCGGACATCCTCCGCGTCCACGATGTAGCCGAAGCCGTCCGCACCGTCAGACTCTACCGTTTGTTTAATGGTGTATGTTAATCACTTCGACCCATTCGTCCCTTCCATGGGCCACAGACTAAGGAACCAAAACATCCGGTCGCTGAGCCTGTCGAAGCGACTTTAAAAGGAATGATAAGAATAAAGGAGGCCTTTTTCAGCCTCCTTATTTTTTTCATGTTTCTTTAATCCAGTGTCTGCTTTATTTCGGTAATGATAAATGCTTCGATGCTGTCGCCGACCTTCAGGTCATTGAACTTGTCGATGCCGATGCCGCACTCCATTCCGGCGGAGACCTCCTTCGCGTCGTCCTTGCCCCTCTTGAGGGATGCAAGCTCGCCGGTATAGACCACGATTCCATCCCTGATAAGCCTGCACTGCGCCGTCTTCGAGATCTTTCCGTCCCTGACAAGACATCCGGCGATCGTTCCGACCTTGGAGATCTTGAAAGTCTGCTTGACCTCGGCCGTACCGGTGATCTCCTCTTTCTTGATCGGCTCAAGCATGCCCTCGATACCATCCTTCACATCATTGATCGCATCATAGATGACCGAGTACAGACGGATCTCGATGCCCTGATCGTCAGCCAGTTTCCTGGCATCGGTCGAAGGACGGACCTGAAATCCGATGATGACGGCGTCCGAAGCCTCCGCAAGGATCACGTCGGACTCGGAGATGGCTCCTACCGCCTTGTGGATCACGTTCACGCGGACCTGCTCGGTGGAGAGTTTTATGAGGGAATCCGACAGAGCCTCGACAGAACCGTCCACGTCACCCTTCACGATGACATTGAGTTCCTTGAAGTTGCCTATGGCGATCCTTCGGCCGATCTCCTCAAGGGTCATGTGCTTCTGCGTCTTGATGCCCTGGATCCTCAGGAGCTGCTCGCGCTTGTTGGCGATCGCCTTGGCCTCCTTCTCGTCGCTCATCACATTGAACTTGTCACCGGCGCTCGGGGCTCCGTTGAGTCCGAGGATCGAGACAGGAGTGGAAGGGCCGGCCTCCTTCACCTTCTGCCCGCGTTCGTTGAACATGGCCTTGACACGGCCATAGTAACTGCCGCTCAGCACCATGTCTCCGGTCTTGAGGGTTCCGTCCTGCACGAGTACCGTGGCGACATAGCCCCGGCCCTTGTCCAGAGACGATTCGATGACCGCTCCCACTCCGTTCTTGGCCGGGTTGGCCTTGAGGTCAAGGAGGTCGGTCTCAAGAAGAATCTTCTCAAGAAGCTTGTCCACGTTGAGGCCTTTCTTGGCGGAGATCTCCTGACACTGGTACTTCCCGCCCCATGCCTCCGTGAGGATGTTCATTTGAGACAGTTGCTGATAGATTTTTTCCGGCTGTGCTCCCGGTTTGTCGATCTTGTTGATGGCGAACACCATTGGCACTCCTGCAGCCTGGGCGTGGTTGATGGCCTCGACTGTCTGGGGCATGACCGCGTCGTCAGCCGCGATGATGATGATCGCAAGGTCGGTGAGCTGGGCTCCGCGGGCCCGCATGGCGGTGAACGCCTCGTGTCCAGGAGTGTCCAGGAAGGTGATTCTTCTTCCGTCAGGGAGCTTCACGTTGTAGGCACCGATGTGCTGCGTGATGCCGCCCGCCTCTCCGGCGATGACGTTCGATTTGCGGATATAGTCGAGCAGCGATGTCTTGCCGTGGTCAACGTGTCCCATCACCGTGATGATCGGAGGCCTTGGGACGAGATCCTCCTCGCGGTCAACCTGCTCGCTGCTCCCCTCGATTTCCTCGGTGAGGTCCGCGGTGACGAATTCGACCTTGTAGCCGAACTGCTCGGCGACAAGCACGAGAGCCTCGGCGTCAAGCCTCTGGTTGATGGACACCATCAGGCCGAGTTCCATACAGGCCTTGATGACCTCGTTGACAGGAGTGCTGTTCATGAGGGTGGCGAGGTCGTTCACGGTCACGAATTCGGTGACCTTGAGAATCTTCTTTCCGGCTATCTCCTGCGCCATCTCCTCCTGGGACTTGGCCGCGGCCTGCTCCCTCTTCTCCTTTCTGTATTTGGCTCCGAAGTTATTCTTCTTGTTGTCGTTCATCCTGGCGTAGGTCTCCTTGACCTGCTTCTGGATTTCCTTCTGCATCGCCTCCTGCTCCTCTTCGGTCATCGCCGGCTTGAACCGGTCCGCTCCACGGTTCCGCTTCTTCCCGCCCTTGCCCTGATCCTGAGCTTGCTTGGCGTTCTTGTTGTTTCTGTCCTTGCGCGAACTGTTGTTGTCCGCCTGCTTGCCTTCCTTCGCCACGTCAACCTTCTGGCTGCCCTTGGCGATCCTCTCTCTCTTCTTGTTGCCTTTCTTCGGCTCGAATTGGGACAGATCTATCTTTCCGAGGACCTTGAAACCAGGCGTTGAACTCTCGGCGGCCGGTTTTTCCTCTTTGGCATCCGGCCGGTCTTCCGGCTGCCGGGATTCCGCCTTTACCCGCTCCTCTTTCTGTCCGGAGGTTTCGGCGGGTTCACTCTCAGGTTTGTCTGCCGGCCTCCCGTCGCCATGATTCTCCTTCCCTGAAGCCGGGGTTGTCTGCTCAGGGGCGGTTTCTTTGGCGGTCTCGGTCTTCATGACCTCGGGCTGCGGTTCCGGCTTGTCCCCGGTCACCTCTGCCTCAGGCTCTTCGACAGGCGTTTTCAGAACAGGTTGTACGACAGGATCGGCCTCCGGCTCCTTTGCCGTCACGGAGGCGGTAGCCTCCTGGACAGGCTGAACCTGAACTTCAGGCTTCGCCTCCGGGCGGGACTCCCGCGCCTCCGGCTGAACATTTTCCGGTTCAGGCTTCGGCGCCGCCGGTGTGAAGATGGTTGTCTTTATGACAGTCTCTCTGACCGGCTCCTCATCTTCCTCCTTTACGCTGTCCTGCTGCTTTCTGGAGGATTTCTCCAGAATCTCGTTGAGTTTGATGTCAACCTTTTCTGAAGCCTGCTTCAGCTCCAGATCCTTTCCGAACTGCTTCTCGATTTCCGGAAGAAGCTCGTCCGAGATCTTCGCGTTAGGATTGGCTTCGATCTCCACCCCCTTGCCGGCCAAAAAGTCAACCAGGTTCTGAAGCCCTATGTTATAAGTTCTGATTATCTTGTTTAGTCTGATTTCTGCCATATTCAACCCCTTTAAATTAATGATTATCCGCTATCGTGCCGGAGAACTATTCTTCAAATTCGGCTTTCAGTATCCTGAACACCTCGGCGACTGTCTCGTCCTCAAGGTCAGCCCTCTTGGCGATGTCCTCAGGCGTGAATGCGAGCACGCTCTTGGCGGTGTCGCAGCCGATGGCTTCCAGACGGTCGATGACCCACTGGTCGATCTCGTTGCTGAACTCGCTGAGCAGCACGTCCTCTTCCTCCTGCGCCTCGTCCTTAGGAAGCTCTCTCCAAACCTCGATCTCCCTTCCGACAAGCATTCCGGCCAGTTTGATGTTGCAGCCTCCGCGGCCGATACCCTTCTTGACCTCGTCAGGCTGCATATAAACCTTGATCTTGTCCTCTTCCGAGCTCCCAAGATCGATCGACGAGACTCTCGCCGGATTCAACGCCCTCTGGATGAGGAGCTGTGTGTTGTTCGTCCACTGAAGGACGTCGATGTTCTCGTTGCGCAGCTCGCGCACGATTCCGATGATCCTTGAGCCTTTCACGCCGATGCAGGCTCCGATCGGGTCGATCCGCTCGTCGTAGGACTCCACGGCAACCTTGGCGCGCTCGCCAGGCACCCGCACGACTTTCTTGATGGTGATCAGACCATCGAAGATCTCCGGTACCTCATGCTCGAAGAGTTTCTCGAGGAACTCGTTGGATGTCCTGGAAAGGGTGATGTAAGGGGTGGTGTTGTTCTTCATCTCCACGCTCTTGATTATGGCGCGGAGGGTGTCTCCCTTCTTGAACCTCTCTCCCGGGATCTGCTCGGCCTTGGGCAGATGCAGCTCGTTGTTGTCATCGTCAAGGATGATTACCTCCTTCGACCACGTCTGGTAGATCTCTCCCGTGAAAATCTCGCCGACCTTGTCGGAATAGGCCTTGAAGACATTCGCCTTGTCGATGTCCATGATGCGGCCCTGAAGGTTCTGCCTGATGTTCAGGATTCCTCTTCTTCCGAAAGACGCGAGGGACAGCTTCTTGGTGTAGACATCTCCGATCTCGTAGTCGTCATCACCTGTCTCGTCCTTGATCTGGTCGAGGGTGATCTGTGTGTTTGGGTTCTCAACCTCCTCGACGATATCGAAGTTCTGGTAGATCTCGCAGTCTCCCTTGTCCACGTTGATGATGACGTCGAAGTTGTCGGCCGACCCGTAGGTCTTGGCGATCTGTGTGAGGAACACGTCCTTGAGCACACCCATCATCACCGGTCTGTCGATGTTCTTCTCCTCCTTGAAGTCCTTGAAGGCGTCAATGAGAGTGATTTCTTCTTTCTTTTCCATTGTTGTATTCTTTATTGTCTATTTCTTGAAAACGATGTAAGGGATGACGGAATTGATTCTTTCGAATCCGAAACGGTCCTCATGCTCCACAACCTCCTTCTTTTTTCTGCCCTCGACCGTCTCTTTCCGAGAGTATCGGAGACATATTCCATTCTCATCCGCCTCGGTCAGAACCCCGGTGATCCTTTTGCCTCCCTTCAGACTGACCTCCACCGCCGAGCCTATGGCCTTGGTGAACTGTCTCAGCACCTTGAACGGCTGGTCGAGACCTGCCGAGGTGACAGTGAGGGAATAGTCCTCCACGTCCCTGTCGAAGATTTCCTGGAATGCGTTGTTGACGCTGACGCAATCCTCAAGATCGATGTCTCCGGTCTCTTTCTCGATTGTCAGGACGATGTCGTTGTCCTTGCTCACTGTGACGTCCACGATGAAGCATTCCCGTCCGCGCACCGCTTCCTCAATGCCGGCGATTATCCGTTCCTTATCCATATATCATCATTTTTACAAAACAAAAGATAGGAGACGCTTTCGTCCTCCTATCTCTCACAACGATGCAAAGATAAGAATATTTTAGTGAATATGAAAATAAATTGCTTACTTTGCAGACCGATTTGGAAGAATTTTGATAAGTTATTTTTTTAGGAATCACTTAACGGCTACTTAAGGAAAGATGGAATTCACCGCAAAGCAACTGGCACAGGTACTCAAAGGAACAGTCGAGGGAGACCCGCAGGCGACAGTCACGTCATTTGCCAAGATCGAACATGGAAAACCGGGGCAATTGTGCTTTTTCGCGAATCCGAAGTATGAGAGGTACGTTTACACCTGCAGGGCAAGCATCCTGCTGGTGAACAAGGACTTCACGCCGAAGGAGGCGGTGACGTCAACCCTGGTCAAGGTCGATGATGCGTACAAGTCTCTTGCCGACCTGCTTAAATATGTCTCCACGCAGAGACGCACCGACAAGAGGCACAGGGGTTTCCGTTCCTCATGGTTCCTGACCACGAAATTCGGCAGGAAGGTCTATCTCGGCAGCCATTCCTACGTCGGGCATCACGCCAAGGTGGGGGACTACACCAAGATCTACGAGAATGTCTATGTCGGTGACAACACTGTGATCGGCTCCCGCTGCATCATCTACCCCGGTGTCGTGATCTATCCGGGAATGGTGATCGGCGACAACGTGATCATCCACGCCAACGCCGTGATCGGTTCCGACGGATTCGGCAACGCACCGCTTAAGGACGGCACCTGGGAGAAGATCGAACACATCGGCAACGTCGTCATCGGCAACAATGTCGAGATCGGCGCCGGCACGACGATCGACAAGTCCGAGATGGAGTCCACGATCATCGGCAACGGAGTCAAGATTGACAATCTTTGCCAGATAGCCCACAATGTCCAGATCGGCGACAACACCGTGATGGCGGCCCAGTGCGGCATCGCCGGGTCCACCAAGATCGGCAAGAACTGCATCCTGGCCGGTCAGGTCGGCATAGCGGGACATCTGAACATCGCCGACAACACCACGATAGGGGCCCAGTGCGGAGTGATAGGCAACATCCGAAAGCCCGGTCAGGTGTTCCTTGGCTCTCCGGCCCTCCCTCTGAAGAACTACCTTCGCAGCTACGCCGTCTTCAAGCGTCAGGGCGAGGAATAGCAGCCGGCAGCCACGAAGTGGCGGGGTAATCCTTGAATATTCAAAAATCATTGCTATCTTTGCAGGCTGCTGAATTTTACACAGTTTGCAAAAGACAGATTATGACTCTTAATAAGCAAAAGACCCTTGCTGGTGAATATAAGTTCCACGGTAAGGGACTCCACACCGGGCGGATTTCGACAATGATTCTCAAGCCGGCTCCGGAGAACACCGGGATAGTGTTCCATAGGGTGGATCTCGGTGAATCGGCGTTCGTCGAGGCTTTGGCCGGGAATGTGTCATCGACGGCCAGAAGCACCACTATCTCCAAAGGAGAGACCTCTGTCGCTACAATCGAACACATAATGTCGGCTCTGACGGGCATGGGAGTGGATAACGCTCTGATCGAAATCGACAATGTGGAGGTCCCGATTCTTGACGGCAGTGCGCGCTATTATGTCGAGGCCATCGCCAGGGACGGTCTGAAGGAACAGGAAGCGGAGAGAAAGTATGTGACCATCCCTGAGGAGATCGAGATCCGTGACGAGAAGACCGGCTCCTTCGTGAGGATCACCCCGGCCGACGCGCCGTCAATGGACATCACCGTTGACTTCGGCTCAAAAGTTCTCGGGGTCCAGACCGCCCACTGGGACGAGTCAACCGACTATGCCAAAGAGATCGGACCTTGCCGCACTTTCGTGTTCTTCCACGAGATAGAGTACCTGTTCCAGAACAATCTGGTCAAGGGTGGAGATGTGGACAACGCCATCGTGATCGTCGAGCACCCTGTCCGGCCGGAGCAGGTTGAGAGGCTCTCGGCTCTTTTCAACGTCCCGGAACTTGCCATAAATGACAATGGTTATCTCAACAACCTCAAACTCCATTTCCCGAACGAGTGTGGAAGACACAAACTTTTGGATCTGATCGGAGACTTGAGGCTTGCAGGAGGCTATCTCAAAGCCAAGGTGACGGCATTCAAGCCAGGACACACGATCAACACAAAGGCGGCGGTCGCCATACGTGAGAAATCAGAAAAGTAAAAGATATGAACAAAATTTCACCATTAGCGTCGGTGAGCCCGAAGGCAAAGCTTGGCGACAACATTGAAATCGGACCGTTCGCGTTCATTGATGATGACGTGGAGATCGGTGACGGTTGCAGGATCCATCCGCATGCGATGATATATTCCTATGTCAGGATGGGAAAGAACTGCCAGGTGTTTCCCGGGGCCGTCGTGGGAGCCATCCCTCAGGATCTTAAGTATGAAGGGGAGGTCACTTATGTGGAGATTGGCGACAATGTCACAGTCCGCGAATGTGTGACCATCAACCGCGGCACAAAGGCCAGCGGTAAAGGTGTGACCAAGATCGGAAACAACACTTTGCTGATGTCCTACGTTCACGTCGCGCACGATTGCGTTGTCGGCAACCACTGCATCCTCGTAAGTTTTGTCGGCATAGCCGGCGAGACCGTTGTCGATGACTGGGCGATCGTGGGAGGTGGAGCCAAGGCTCATCAGTTCTCAAAGATCGGCTGCCACGCCATGGTCGGCGGAATGTCCAAGATCAATAAGGACATCCCTCCTTATGTCCTCTGCGGACGTGATCCGATCTGCTATTCAGGTGTGAATATTGTCGGACTCCGCCGCCGCGGATTTTCTTCCGATGTCATCCGAAACATCAGGGACATCTACGACACGATCTATTTCGCCGGCTACAACATCACCGACGGCTGCGCCAAAGTCGAGGCCGGATTCCCTCAGAGCGAGGAGCGTGACACGATCCTGAATTTCATCAGAAGCTCGAAGCGTGGAATCATCAGGGCGAACGACTCCCACGAGAAGGGGGAATTTGAATAGGCCTGAAGAGGAGGCCGTGCTGCTGAGTGTGGCATGGTTCCCGCCGGTCAGCTATTTTGCATTGATTGCTAAAGACTTCATCTTGTCCCCGGACAAGGTGAAGCTTTCTGTCGTTTACCTTGAGGCCTGCGAACATTACCAGAAACAGTCATGGCGGAACCGTTTCCGTTACTACGCCGCGGACGGTCCGGGAATCCTGAATTTCCCGATTGTCCATGAGGACGGTACTCACGAGCTGCCGATAACGGAGATCAAGGTGGATTACTCGACTCCTTGGCTGGTCCGTACCGAGCGGGCTATAGTCTCGGCCTACGAATCCTCCGCCTATTTTGAGTATTACAAAGATGAGCTGTTCGGAATCCTTGACTCCCGTCCCGAGACCCTCTTTGACCTGAATGTCCGGATAATCAAGTTTTTCCTTCGAAAGACCGGCATCGCCGCCGACCTGAGGATGACCGATGAATATGTCCCCGTCCGTTCCCGCGAGGTTCCTGTGGACACTGGCCTGTACGGAATGGACTACCGAGAACTCATACATCCGAAACGTCCGGACAACATCCTGAAAGATCTTGGACTGGAAAAACCGTACTTTCAGGTTTTTGCCCGGAAGTACGGTTTCGTGCCCAATCTTTCCATCATGGACCTTCTGTTCAACGAAGGCCCCGGCTCAATCTCTTATCTTAAGAACCTTTAGAACCTCCATCCGAATGTCACCGTGACGCTGTAGATGCTTCTCTTGTTGAGGATCATCGGTGATGCCACATCTTCGAGATAGTCGGCGTAAGGGGAAATGTATTCATCCGACAGCGTCATCCGCCTGGCCGCGAGGTCGGCGAAGAATGACCCGTCCGAGGAATATCCGAGGCCTACGGAGAATGAGTTTATCCTGTCGTTCAGGGTTGTCTTCGCCGTCCCATTATAGACATATTCAGGAGTGGTGGTGAAGTTGTAGCCCGCGCGCACGGCAAATTCCGGCCTCGGCTTGAACTCCGCACCGATTCTCACCATGTGCGACATGCCCATGCATTCACGGATCTCGTCGTTCAGGTCATCAAAAGTGCTGTCCCAACCATTCATGCTCATGAATTTCATGGTGCTGTAGTCGGTCATCTCGTAGTCCGCGCTGACAAGGGCCATCCCTGCGAACGTGAACGCCGCTCCGGCATTTATCCTGTACGGTGAACGTACTCTGTAGGAATAGCTGCCTTCCGGAGTCTGGGCTAATCCGTAGAACTGGGAATCGGTGTAGTTCACATTCACGTCATGACGCCAGCGCTCGTTGATCTCCATGATTGTCGGTGTCTGCACGGCGGCTCCGAGACGGATCCCGTCAACCGGTCTCCAAAGGAAACCGAACTTGCCATAGACACCGCTGCCGTCCGCAGTGTAGGAGTAGCGTGTGCGATAGTCGCTGAAGCATGTCTTCCCCTTTTCTCCGAAATCGATCCCGAAGGCTGACGGATTTTCAGCCGCCTCCTTGAAATACTCATCACAGTTGTAGCCCAGGGATGTGATTCCGAGGTTTGCTCCTAGATAGAATGTGTCACCGAAATTGAATCCCACATTGATCAATGCGTCGTATTTGCTTCCGGTCACCTTGCGGCCGTAGGTCTGGTTCAAGGCTCCAGGGAGGTAAACGTTGTAGATGCAGTTGCCGTCCGCATCCATCTCTCCGGTGTTCTCGAAGGCTTCGGTCGCCCCGATGTAACGCCAGTAATATGTGGGATCTCCCGTGTCTCCGTAGTTGGCTATCGCTCCTGCCTGGGCGTTGGCGATCACGTTCCATGGAGCGTACATGTTCCTGTCGTCCGCATTGTAGTAGGCGTTGTTCCAGGCGTCGATCTTATTGTTGTTGGCATCGCGGTAGCCGTTCAGAAAGTCGATGTCAAATCCATCGGCGGCCACGGCCATGGCACTCAGGTAACTCGTCTTGTCGTTCTGACCTTCTGCTATCATATTCCCCGTGAAGTTGTTCGTTCCGTTGACGACGAATCCGTAGGTTATGGACTTGAGGCCTCTTCTGTTGCCGGTTTTCCAGTTGAAGGTCGCTCCGATGTCCGGCAGGGAGAACCGTGCCAGATTCGTGTTCCATCCGTTGGTGAATCTGTCCACATTGCCGACCGGATAGGCACTGTAAGAGGCGTTCATCGAGCTTATGGTCAGATTCGGTGTGATCGTGAATTGGGAAT
This sequence comes from Bacteroidaceae bacterium, assembly GCA_963642565.1. GTDB lineage: Bacteria > Bacteroidota > Bacteroidia > Bacteroidales > UBA932 > Cryptobacteroides. Next base: position 18,837 of record CAVIGZ010000021.1, read on the forward strand.
ATCCCGCCACTGCCGATCCCGCCGGGTTGATCCCGATGGATCCGAGATCTCCGCCGACAGCGGTCATGGCGTTGCCCATTCCTATTGACCTTGCCGTGCCGTAATAGTTGTTCTGACTGAATGTCAGCCCGTCATACATTGTCTGCGCCCCGGCCGCCATCGCGGTCAATGACAGCAGCGCTGTGAATATTGTCTTTTTCATTTCATCCTGTTTTAGAAGCTGTTTTGAAATGGTTACCTTCTTCCGCCCCCGCTTCTTGAGCTGCCTCCTCCGCTGTAGGAACCGCCGGAGCTTCTGGACGATCCTCCGGAACTGTAGGAACCGCCGGAATAACTGCGGCTTGAGCTGCCGGAAGAGTAGGAACTCCTGTTTGTGGAGTTGCTGCCGGAACTTCTCGTCGAACCGGATGAGTAGTTGCCGTTGGAGGAAGATCTGTAGGAAGAGCTTGAGGATCTGTAGCTTCCGGATGAACTCCTGCCGGAATTGCCGGAAGAGACGCTTCCTGAAGATGTTCCGCTTGAACTTCTGTTACCGCCAGCCGGCCTTGAGTACGTTGCCGAAGAGGAGGACGATGAGCGTGTGCTGCCGTAGGAAGACCTTACGGAAGAAGATCCGGTTGAGGCTCCGAATGATGACGAGCCGTCCGGCCTTGCCGTGCTTCCCGTCGATGACCTGACGGATGATGACCTGGCCGAAGATGATCTTACCGATGACGAGGCGGTTCTGCTTACCGGGGAAACCGATGATCTGGTGCCTCCCGCACGTCCGCCGATGCTTGAGGATCTGGCGGATGACGATGACATCGAGGATCTTGTCGAGGCGGAACCGCTTCTGGTTCTTGTCATGGATGAACTCCTGACTCCGGCGCTCCGGGCCGAGGAACCGATTCCGTTTCTCCCGTTGGATGAGCCGGTTGTGGCCATGCGCGGAGTGTGGACACGCCCGCTGCCCGGGCCGAAGAAGTCATGGACGTTGTGGTGATGAGGAACGTGTCCCCATCCTCCGTGATGCCACGGTTCATGCCAGCCTCCATACCAGCCTCCGTACCATCCGCTATGGTACCAAGGGTCCCAATACCATGGGTCGTACCACCCTCTGTAACACCACGGATTGCTCCAGCCCCAGGAATAGCCGTAATACCATGAATCATAATGCCACGGCGAATACCATCCGCCGTAATACCAAGGATTCGCTCCCCAGTAGATCGAGGCGTGGAAAGGACGCCCCCAGAAGTACCATGACGTGGCATACCAAGGCTGATAGGCCGCCCAAATGTCCCACCCGTTGTCGTAAAGATAGACGGACGTCGTGTTGTCCGTGTTGTTGAAATCTATTCTCGCCGTCTTGTTCTCGGGGATGAACAGGGTGTCAACCTTCCCGTCGCTTTTCATGAAGATCGGAGAGTCCTTGGTCTTTGCCACAAGAAGATCCGTCTCTTCCTCATTGGCGGAAGCGATGGCCTCCTCGGCCTGGATCCTTGCTTTGTCGGACTTTGACGTATAGTAGATTCCATCCTGATACTTCTGCCGGGAAGCATCGCTGGCATAATGCGCCGCTGAACCGCACGAAGTCAGTGCCAGAAGCGCCGAGATAAAGAGGATTGTGCGTGTTTTCATTTCTGAATCTCCTATATTTGACAATAAATTCGTAACTTCGTGGCCGCATCCGTAAGGTGTGGGCCACACAAATGTTCCCTATGAACAAAATCCATACCTTATGGGAATATTGCACAATAATAAGCATAATTGACAGAAACAGCAAAAGAATAATGGCAAAGGAAGTGACAAAAAGGTCTGAGAATTATTCTCAGTGGTACAATGATCTGGTTGTGAAGGCGGATTTGGCGGAGCAGTCCGCCGTCAGGGGATGCATGGTCATAAAGCCTTACGGCTATGCGATCTGGGAGAAGATGCAGCATGCGTTGGACTCCATGTTCAAGGAGACGGGAGCGGTCAACGCCTATTTCCCTCTCTTCATTCCTAAGTCATTCTTCAGCAGGGAGGCCGAGCATGTGGCCGGGTTCGCCAAGGAGTGCGCGGTTGTCACACATCACAGGCTCATGAATGATCCCGAGGGGCATGGCGTTGTCGTGGATCCGTCGGCCAGGCTTGAGGAGGAGCTGATTGTGAGACCTACATCCGAGACCATCATCTGGAGCACCTACAAGAATTGGATCACATCCTGGAGGGATCTGCCTATCATGTGCAACCAGTGGGCGAACGTTGTCCGCTGGGAGATGCGCACAAGGCTTTTCCTCCGTACCGCCGAGTTCCTCTGGCAGGAGGGCCACACGGCTCACGCCACCGCGCAGGAGGCTCAGGAAGAGGCTGAAAGGATGGTCGGGGTGTATGCCAGATTCGCGCGCGAGTTCATGGCCCTTCCGGTGATCGTGGGACACAAGAGTCCCAACGAGAGATTCGCCGGAGCCCTGGACACCCTCACGATCGAGGCCATGATGCAGGACGGAAAGGCTCTTCAGGCAGGGACGTCGCATTTCCTCGGACAGAATTTCGCAAAGTCCTTCGACGTGAAATACACCGACAAGGAAGGTCAGCAGCAATATGTCTGGGCCACATCCTGGGGTGCTTCAACAAGACTCATGGGTGCGCTCGTCATGGCGCACGGCGATGACAACGGACTTGTGCTGCCTCCGGCCCTGGCTCCGATCCAGGTGGTCATGGTTCCGATCTACAAGACCGACGGGGAGCACTCCGAAATCCTTGAGAAGATGGATCAGCTGAAGAAAGCCCTTGAGGCAGAGGGACATTCGGTCAAGATTGATGACCGTGACACTCTGCGTCCGGGATTCAAGTTCGCCGAGTGGGAACTCAAGGGAGTTCCGGTCCGCCTGGCGATGGGACCTCGGGATCTTGAGAACGGCACTGTGGAGGTGCACAGAAGAGACACTCTTGAAAAACAGACCGTCGCTCTCGACGGGCTTGACAAATCAATCGCCGCCCTGCTGGACGACATCCAGAAGACGATTTACCGGAAGGCTTTCGATTTTCGGGGGGCTCACGTGGAGAAGTGCGATGATTGGGAGGAGTTCAAGGCGAAGATCGGTACCGGCAGGTTCCTGCTCTGCCACTGGGACGGCACAGCCGAGACCGAGCAGAAGATCAAGGACGAGACCAAGGCCACGATCAGGTGCATCCCTGTGGACAGTTTTGTCTGCGAGGAGGAAGGCAGGGACATCTATTCCGGCAAGCCTTCGAGGCAGAGGGTCGTGTTCGCCATTTCTTATTAACTGACAATTCTGTAAACTGACTATGAACGGAATGACACTGAAGCGCATGGCCTTGTCCATGACATTGTCCATCATGGCGTTAGGGGTCTGTGCCCAGAACACCGCAGAAAAAAAGGATGCCCAGTCGGCCGCTGCCGCCGCCGCCAAACTTCTGACGCAGACGGAAGAGACCAAGGTCGAGGCTCCGAAGCCTGACTACTGGACCAAGTCGCTGATGACGAATCTGAACTTTGTCCAGAGCAGTTTCACGAACTGGGCAAAGGGTGGTTACAACAACTACGCTCTCAGCACCTACATTGACGGCAACGCGAAATGGAAGAAGGATGAGATGTACTGGAACAACCGTCTCCAGCTGGACTACGGTTTCCTCTACTCGGCCGACAAGCCTATTCTCCAGAAGAACAAGGACCGGATCCTCTTCGAGAGCACCTGGGGCTACAAGGCAACCAACACCTTGAACTATTCCGCCAAGTTCACGTTCCTCAGCCAGTTCGCCAACGGCTACAACTACCCGACACCCGCCGTGGAGGAGGACAGGGAGCCGTCAAGCAAGGATTGGAGAAATGCCCGTGTGCTGAAGTCCAGCATCCTTTCTCCGGGGACGGTCAATCTGGGTCTCGGTATCGACTGGGTGCCGAGCAAGTGGCTGACAGTCAATCTGGCTCCGGTCACCGGGGGATTCACAATCGTCGGAAGCGAGAGGCTGAGGAAGAATTACGGAATGGAGAGGCGGAAGAAGTACGCTGACGAGGAGACGTACAAGGACGAGAAGGACGAGAAGGGAATCTACTACACGACAGGGAACTACTACAAGCCGGCCCGTTTCGAGTTCGGTGCCCAGCTGACGGCCGATGCTAAGTTGAGGATCAACGACAACTTCGAGGGGTCCACGCATCTGCTCCTGTTCTCCAACTACCTCAATAACCCGGGGAACCTCCGTGTGAACTGGGACACCCGCATGATGTGGAAGCTCAGCAGGTTCTTCTCGCTGAACATCACTACCAACCTCATCTACGACGACACGGTCCTTATCACGGACAAGAATGGCGACACTGGCCGGAGGGTGCAGTTCGCACAGGCTCTCCAGTTCGGCTTCACCTACACTTTCGCAAGCAAGAAATAGAAAATTCCGGGCATGCGGGAGAGTTTTGACAGAATCCTGAAAGGGCTGCTTCCCGACGGGGAGGAGGTCCTTTTGGCTGTCAGCGGCGGCATCGACTCGATGTGCATGGCGGACCTGTTTCTTGGTTCCGCCTCACATGTCCCTTTCGCGGTGGCTCACTGCAACTTCCATCTCAGAGGTGATGAGAGTGATCTGGACGAGGCCCTTGTCCGGGAATGGGCCGAGAGCCACGGAAGCATATTCATAAAGAAGGATTTTGACACTCTGGAGTATGCCGCCTCGAAGGGAATAAGTGTCGAGATGGCGGCGAGGGAACTGCGCTACGGATGGTTCGCCGAGGTGTGCCGTGAACGAGGTTTTTCCGCTCTGGCTGTCGCCCATAACGCCAACGACAATGCGGAGACGATGATCCTGAACCTGTTGCGTGGAACCGGGGTGAAAGGGATGACCGGGATGCGGCGCCGTTCGCCTCTTCCGGGTTCGGACGCTTCGCTGATCCGTCCGCTGCTCGGCTTCACGAGGAAGGATATTCAAGAATATGCCGTCTCGCATGGCTTGAAATGGCGGGAAGACAGCACCAATGCGGATTCTGCTTACAAGCGCAACTGTGTCAGAAACGAGATATTTCCGATTTTCGAGAGATTGAATCCTTCGTTCCTGGCGACTCTGAACAAGGACATGGAGCGGTTCGCCCAGGTTCAGTCCGTGGCCGATGAATATGTCCGTTCCATCTCGGCGGAGGTTGTCCGTTCCGGGTCTGACGGCCTTCCTGTGATCGATCATCGGAAACTTGCGTTGAAGAGGGACTGGGAATATGTTCTTTTCCGCCTTCTGGAACCTTTCGGGTTCGCCTCTCCGGTTGTCGCTGATCTGGCGGACCTGCTGCGCAGGGGCGGAACCGTCAGTGGAAAGACATTTGTGTCTGATGAATATTCCGTTGTCACCACTGCCGGAGAGATTGTTATCTCTCAAGTCGCCGGGCTTGTTGAAGAGACGGCTCTTACCATTGAAGATCCGGGGACATATTCATTGGGCGGAATAAGATTCTCCGTCTCTCTGTCCGATGATGTGAAGAATGTGAGGACCGCCGTCGGCGAGACAAGATTCGATTCCGCCCGGATCCCGTTTCCTTTCACGATAAGGCACTGGAGGAACGGAGATTGGATGCGTCCTTCAGGGATGAGGGGGCGCAAGAAGCTCAGTGACATGTTCGTGGATCTCGGGTTCGGCCTCCCGGAAAAGAGGAAAGCCCTCGTCATCGTTGACGAAGGCTCCCGTGTCCTGGCTTTGATCGGCCACCGCATTGATGACTCGGTCAAGGTGACGAAGGGTACGTCCTCCGTCACGATTGTCCGCCTTATCTGATCTCGATTTCGAACGGCATTCTTGCGAAGACAAGATCCCCCTGTCCCTTTGCCCAGGTTTTCTGCCAGTTAAGCAGTTCGCCTGCAAGGATTTCGAACGGAGTCCCCTCCAGCGCATTGGCGACAGCCTTCTCGGCAGGAGCGCCGGACATCCCGAACCGCTGCAGGAGTTGTTCCATCAGTGTCGGAGGTTTAGGATAGCCGGTGACGCCCCAGTTGGAGATGTCCGGATCCCCGGCCAGGGAAGCGGCGTAGGAGACCGCGTCCTCCAATGTTCCGATCTCGTCCACGAGTCCGATCCGGAGAGCGTCCGCACCTGTCCAGACACGTCCCTGTGCGATGTCGTCAACAGCCTCGAATGTCATGTCTCGACCCTCGGCCACGATGCTGACGAAACTGTTGTAGATGTCATCCACGTAAACCTGCATCCAGGCTGTCTCCTCCGCGTCGAACGGTCTTGTGAGGGACAGCATGTCGGAATGCTTGTGGGATTTGACCGGAACCATGTTGACATGTACCACGTTCTTGAGGGTCTTGCTGAACTCCGGAATCGCGGAGAACACTCCGATCGAGCCTGTGAGGGTTGTGGCGTTTGTGAAGATGTGGTCGCAGCTGTTGGAGATCCAGTAGCCGCCGGACGCCGCATAGTCACCGTAGGATGCTATGACCGGCTTCACGTCTCTTGTGAGGTCGATCTCTTCCTTGATCTTGCTGGCCGCCAGCACTGTACCGCCCGGGGAGTTGACCCTGAACACGACGGCCTTGACGGTCGAGTCCGCGCGGACTTTGGCTATGATGCCGGCGAAGCGGTCACCGCTGATGTTGTTCGGGTCGTTCTGCTCGACGATGTTCCCGTCGGCGTAGATTACGGCGATCTTTTTCTTGGCGGTCAGGTTCTGCGCGGCCTTCGCTGCCGCATAGTCGCTCAGCGGGATGAACTTCACATCCTTGTAGCTGTCCTTGCCGGCAAGGTCCGCGAGTTTTTCCTTATATTCCTCGACGCTGAGAATCCCGTCAGCGAGGTTATGGCTTACCATGTCCTCCGGAAGGGCGATTGTAAGGTGGTCTATGAAATAGTTGAGGGAATCCACGCTGATCCCTCTGCTTTCCGCTGTTTCGGAAGCCACGGTCTCCCACATCGAGTCGATCATCTCCTGGTTCTGCTCCATGTTCTCGGGACTTGGTGCGTTCTTGATGTAGGTCTCGCCGGCGCTCTTGTACTTTCCGTGGCGGATGAGCTGGTAGTTCACTCCGAGCTTGTCAAGCAAGTCTTTGAGGAACATCATCCTTCCGCTGATTCCGAGCATGAAGTTGTTGCCGCCGTGGTGGCTTGTCGTGTAGATCTTGTCCGCCACGGATGCGAGATAGTAGCTGCCCGACGTGAACGCCTCTCCGTAGGCGATCACAGCCTTGCCGCTTTTCCTGAAACCTGTGAGGGACTTGCGGATCTCCTCCAGTTTGCTCAAGTCGCCGGCTCCGTCAGTCTTGACGAGGATGTAGCTTACACCCGGGTCCTCGGCGGCCTTGTGAATCGCCGTCACGGCATCCCAAAGTCCCACAGGGGAGGTCTCGTTACCTTGGAGGGAGGACAGAGGATTGCTTTCCCGGGTCTGTTCCGAAATTGCGAGTTTGGACATGTCCATGAGCAGCACTCCCTCTTTTGGAAGTGGTGCGGATGAGCTTCCGGACAGAGAGGAGGCGGAGGCGATCATTGAGCCCAGCATCATGAAGAACATGAAAAACTTCACGATGCCCCAGATGAACAGACCGCACAGCACGGCCAGCACCCATTTGAAAAATTCTTTTGTGTTCATATTCCTGAATATGTTTTGTTTTTGCCTGATGATGGTTGAATGCAAAGTTAATCCTTACTGGTCGTAAATCCAATCTTATTGCTTGATTTCTGTTGTCTGGCATCATGGCTCCGGAGGAGGGGAAGATCACGGTGCAGGAGTTCCAAGACGTCCGACGGAAGTTTGACGGTTTTCTGTCATTGATCCTTTGCTGAGGATTTTTTGCGGAAAGAATTGCATTTCTAAAAATTATCCGTATCTTTGTAGTCCAACATCGCGGGGTAGAGCAGTTGGTAGCTCGTCGGGCTCATAACCCGGAGGCC
>CAVIGZ010000022.1:0-26530 GCA_963642565.1 Bacteroidaceae bacterium
GTTATTTGAAACTGAAAAACGATACGCCTGTGATTACTCAACTCTCGCATTCGCCGCGAAATAGGGGTTTAGTAGGCTTGGCTAGCTACACTCTTCTTTGTTCCTCTGCTCTATGCCGTCTTCTTTAAGGTCAAAGTGGAGAAATGAATGATTTTCTTTTGCTATTTTTGCACCCGTTATGCTTACAGTCCTTGCGACATCACTGTTTATGGTCTTCCAGCCGGTTCTTCAAGTAAAAGACACGATCTCCGGTTCGGTTGTGACTTCTTCCGTGAAGCGGCCGACCTCAATCACGGGGGTGGCTTCCATCACTTCATTGACTATGAGGAATATGGAAGAAAGGGGAATCTCGTCTCCCAGGGATCTGTCATCCGTGATTCCGGGATTGAACATGCCTGATTACGGCACTTCGATGACCTCGACGATCTACGTCCGCGGGCTTGGCTCCAGAATGGACAATCCGGTCATCGGACTCTATGTGGATGACGTGCCTGTTTTGGACAAGAACTGCTACGATTTCTCTTTCTCCGACATCCGCAGGCTTGATTTCCTGCATGGCCCGCAAGGAACCCTCTACGGACGAAACTCGATGCTTGGAGTACTTTCCGTCGAAACATTGTCTCCGGCCGCATACCAAGGTACAAGAGGTGCCATTGAATATGGCAGCGCCTCCACCTTCTCCGCGAGACTCTCGACCTACAAGGGCCGGTTCGGCCTCGCCGCCGCCTACGGACACACCGACGGATTCTTCATCAATGAATATGACGGGAGTCCCTGCGGCCTTTCGGACACATTCTCTGCACGCGCGAGATTCGTCGGCGGGATCGGCAGGGCCTCGTTGGACAACGTGTTGACGGTCTCTTACATAGACCAGACCGGTTATCCGTATCGAATGTGGATTCCGGACACTGGAGAACTCCTCCCCGTGGATCACAACGGCAAAAGCGGCTACCGGCGATTCTTCCTGATGGACGGATTCCGTCTCAAGACCGGATGGCGGAACTGGAAACTTAGCTCCGTCACAAGCCTGCAGGCTCTTTTCGACTCTATGGACATGGATCAGGACTTCACACCCAAGTCAATGTTCACCTTGAATCAGACACAGAAGCAAGGTGCGTTGACTCAGGAGTTTATCGCCAGACCAAAGGAACATCCTGCCTGGTGGGACAGCCAGACCGGATTGTTCGCGATGGTGAAGCTGAACAGGATGTCCGCTCCTGTGCGTTTCCTGGAAGACGGCATTAAGTCGCTCATCCTCGACAATGCCGATTCCGGAATACCACAGGAATTGGGAAGATTGAATATTCAAGAAGATAATTTCCTTATTTATAGTGATTTCGATATGGTCTTCGGCAATTTGGCCGCCTACCACGAATCCTACTTCAAGACCGGACGGTGGACATTGACGGCAGGACTGAGACTTGACATCGAGTCCGGCCGGATGCGCTATGATTCCGGCTCTGACATCCATTTCATTGTCTCGCCCGCGATGTCTGAATATATCCCTTTCAGCACGATGAGCAACGGAACAGAAACGCTGCGTTATGCCCAATTTCAACCGAAGTTGTCAGTCTCGTACGATGCCGCGTCCGAGTGTATGCTGTCCAAAGGCTTGAACATGTCTTTACACGCATCTGTCTCGGAAGGGTACAGATCCGGAGGGTTCAACACTCAGATTTTCTCGGACATCCTGCAGAACAAGATGATGTCCGGGATGATGGAACGGCTTGGAATTCATTTGGATGGACAGGATGAACTCTCCGGGGCGATGATGACGTACAAGCCGGAGAGGTGTCTTGACTATGAGATAGGAGGCCGGATCGGTCTTGATGCCCGTGGACACCGTCTTGACGCCTCTGTCACAACTTATCGTGTGGATTGCCGGAATCAGCAGATGACCGTCTTCCCTTACGGGAACGGAACCGGGCGTATGATGGCCAACGCCGGCAGATCCCGAAGCCTTGGGGTCGAGATGGAGGCGTTCTGGGTGTGGAAAGGTCTCTCCGTATCGTTCGCCGGAAGTCTGATGGATGCGCGTTTCGTGGACTATGACGATGGCCGTGATGACTGGTCCGGCCAAAGGATACCATACTCTCCGGAATCCACCATGTACCTTAGATGCGGCTATAAGTTCCTGACCGGAGGACGCTTCCTGCGGTCTGTCTCATTTAACGCCGACATCAATCGCAGCGGAAGGATCTGCTGGAACGAAGCCGGCGACATAAACCAGCGCCCCTATTCATTGATAGGTGCGGATGTCCGTCTTGCCGCATCAAAGGCGGAACTTTGGCTTAGAGGGCAGAATCTCGCCGACACTGAATATTCCGTTTTCTACTTCAAGTCTGTCGGCAATTCCTTTTTCCAGACCGGTAAGCCCCGCCGGTTCACAATAGGACTATCTATCAATCTGTAATGAATATGAAGAAAATCTTAATGTTTCTGATGGCCGCCGCGATGCTGCTGACGATGTCCTGCTCCAAAGAGAATGGGAATGCGGAAAATCCTTCGTTCTCAGGAGATCATGAATATTCAGGGCCGATGACCGTGACGGCGGGCGGTGTGGATAATGTTTCTGAGGATGTCAAGGTGGAGGTGCGGATAGATGAGACGGCCCGGACCCTTGACATTATGTTTAACAAGGTGAAGTTCGTACCTCAGATGCCGATTTCACTGGATGTGTCCGTCCCGGGAATCGGATTTGAAGTAAAGAACGGAACTCTTGAGTTTTCGGCTGATGGAATCATCCCTCTCTCTGGAGGAACATTGCCGTTCCCGAAGTACACCGTCACAGGCCTTACCGGCACTTTGACCGGATCCGGAATCTCAATGAAACTGAATTTTGGGGAATATCCGGTTGCCTATGAGGGAAAGAAAGCGTTATGATAACTTGGCAAATTACCAGGAATCACTAACTTTGGCAAGGACAACAATCAAAAGGTAAATGAATATGAGATATTCGGAAATCGTTAGACGTACGCTTGCGGCAGGGGCTATGGCTCTGCTGCTTTCCGCCGTCTCTGCCGCCGCTGATGTTACCGGCTGGCATAACCCTTTGACGGAGAGGCCGGAAGGTCCGTTCGGGACTTGCTGGACTTTTGACAGGGGAAACATTGACTTCGGGACAAACGCCCCTGAGATCACGGTAAGGTACGTTCTGGAAAGACGGAATGTTCCAGAAAGCGCTACGCGGATGGCTTCGCTCGGAGTGGATCTTTTCGACATTGACAATGACGGAGGATTCCATCTTCTGAATGGAACTTACAACCTTGGGAAGTCTGTCGGCGACACGATAACATTCTTCTTCCGTGTGGATTACGGTCAGTCGGCCAAGAACGGGAACGAGTTCAGACTCTACCTGCCGCTTTACAATGAGGTGAAGTGGATGGAGATCGGTACGGTCGGAGGCACTTATTTCCATTTCGAGCCTGTCCCGGTCGAGAGGACAATCGCCTTCTACAATGTTCCGGTCGAGGCCGTGGACAGACCTTCCAAGGCTGTCAGGAACATCATCCAGAGAAAGGCGGACTTCCCCGTGAAGGTCGTCAGCAGGAAAGAAAGCCGGAACTCCGGCTGGCTTCTGGCCGTCGATGGAGCGAAGGCCGACACGGTGGCCACTCTTGAGGCGGTCTTCAACGCGCTCGGCACGACGGCGGACCTGCCGGACATCCTTTGGCCGGTGAGACAGCGCAGGGATTTCTATTACTATGACTGGACGCTCCGGCATTCCCGGGTCCTTTACAGGGAGAGGCGTATCGCCCCGAATCCGGAGATCGTGATGATAGGCAACTCCATAACCCATTACTGGTCAGGCGAGCCGAGCCACAAGACATGGCACGCCGGAGTGGACTCATGGAACGATTTGTTCGCCGACCGCAACGTCATCAACTGCGGCTACGGGTGGGACCGTCTCGGAAACATGATGTGGCGCATGATGCACGAGGAACTGGACGGTTTCTCCGCAAAGCACATCTTCGTCATGGCCGGCACCAACGACATCTACAGCCGTCCGGAGGAAGAGATAGCCGAAGGAATGGTCGGACTTATTGAATATATCCGTGTGAAGCAGCCGCTCGCCCGCATCCACGTAGTTCACATCTACCCTCGCAGGAATGCGATTGACAGGGTGGACAAGGTCAACGCCGCCGCGGACAGATTCCTTGAGTCAAGCGGACTCACGAACTACGACATCGTGGATGTCAAGCCGGTGCTCACCAAGGCCGACGGCACATTGGACGAATCCCTCTTCAGGGACGGGCTTCATCCGAATGAAGAGGGATACCGCAGAATAGCGGAAATTTACAGAAAATATATTCAGGATTAGTCTCCGTACATCTCCTTGCGGTTGGCCGAGCCGCTCGGTACCGGAGCTTCAGGGTCGTCGATTGTGGAATCCACAGTTCTGGCGACCTTTCTTGTCACATTCGTCTCAAGGAACCGGATCTGGTCGGCGAAGGTCTCGACCATCGAATCCGCGATCTCGTGCCTGTGGCCTGCGAACCGGAAAGCGTTATAGACGTAACCGTTCTTTCGGAAGATCTTGACGAGCCGGTCCGTGCCGGCGAACACCCAGTTGAAGACGCGCATGCAGCCATAGTTCACGACCTTGTCGGCGGTGCCGTGGAAAAACGCCGTAGGAGCAGGGTTCTGTGAGTATTTCGGCATGCCTTCCCTGGACAGGATCGCTCCCGAGAATGCCATCACCCCGGCGTAACGGAACCCTTCAGGAAGTGTTTCGGTGGCATTCCCGTTGCACAGCATCCATTCGGTCTCAAGCACGGTCATCGCCCCGGCCGACGAGCCGCAGATCACCAGATTGTCCGGATCGACTTTCAGCGTTCCGGCGTTGTCGATGATGTACTTCGTGGCGCTGAACAGATCCTCGCAGGCTATTCTGACCGAGTGGTAGAACTGCTTGACGGAGCCGATCCCGCCTTTCGTCCTGACTCCTTTCATCCCGAGGCGGTAGTCGATGGTGAGCACCGTGTAACCCTCGTCGTTCAGCATCTTGAACCAAGGAACATATTCCTTATGGCTGCGCTCTCCACCTTTGAAACCGCCGCCGAAGACGAAAACAATCGACGGCTTCTCGTTGCCGTTGAGAGATGTCTCGCTTCCCGGCGTGGCGACATATTCATCAAGTAAAAGGGCGTTCCCGTCCTTGACGGCGAATTGGTAGGTGCCGGTAGGTGAATATGTTTCCTGAGCGCTCACGCTTGTCAGGAATCCGGCGATGACGGCAGCGAAAACCGCCAATCTTTTGAGTAACGTGTTCATATTCATTAAGATTTTTGTTCGTCGTCCGTGGCTGCGATGAGCCTGCGGATCGGTTTGACATCAGAGAAGAATCGGACGGCTATGACCCTGACCACTGTGTAGGCCGGGATCGCGACGAGCATTCCGACGATGCCTCCGAGGTGTCCTGCCATCAGCAGCACTATGAAGATTTCCAGAGGGCTGGACTTGATGCTTGTCGAATAGATCAGCGGCTGGAACAGGAAATTGTCCACCAGCTGGGTGCAGATGAAGACCGCCACAAGAGTGATCAGCACTACTGAGAAATCCGGAAAGACGCCGGCCGCCGCGGCGCTGCTGTACTTCAGGACGACTCCGAGGATCGTTCCGATCGCCCCTCCGATCCAGGGACCGACGTAAGGGATGACGTTCAGAAGTCCGGTCATGAAAGCGATTCCGACTGCCGGGTAGAACCCGATTCTGGCTATCAGCCAGAGACCCAGGAAGTTGAGCATGGCTACCCCGAGGACTTCAGCCAACAGTCCGACGAAGTAGCGGCTGAGCAGGTACTCGATGTCGCTGATCGCTCCGATTGCCTTGTCCTCGACCTTGTCGGGAACGAGCGAACCCACGATCCTGCGGAACAGGGTCTCGTCCTTGACGAAGAAGAATCCTATGAACATCACCGAGAACAGACCTATGCCGAACGAACCCAGCGCCGACGCGACCGAACCGACCACGGATGTTATGGATCCGATGTCGAAGGCATCCTTTATCCATTCCAGAACGGCTTCCTGTACCTTGAAGTCCCGTCCGAGGGCGGGGATCCGGTCGATCAGCCAGACATTCGCCCTGTCGAACCAGACGGTGATCTCTGAAGAATTGATCGAGGAAGACTGGAGGTTGACGGTGACGTTGGAGATGATGCTGGAGACCACAGGGATGATTTGTGTCACTATTCCCATGAATATGACCAGAATCAGCAGCAGCGAGATGATGGCGGACGTCCAGTCCGGCATGCTTCCGCCTTTTATCCGGAGGTGGCCAAGGCCTTTCATTATCGGCCGCCCCAAAAGCGAGACAACCGCTGCCAGGATGATGTAGACCAGCACGCTTCTGAAAAACCAGCAGAACGTGACTGTCACGGCCGCGGCCGCTGTCCAGATTATGTAACGGGCAAGTCTGTCCGTGCTTCTTTCCTCATTCATCTGTTTTCTTGCACTTGTATACTTATCCGGCAAATGTAATAAAATACTTCATATTTCCGTAATCGCAGGACCACTTCGGCTGGCTCGGTGACCGAGGATGTCCGGCCGCCGGGCTGGTCGAAGCGGCTCCGCTTTCAAATTCTACCGCCATTGAGGCAACTTGCAGAAGCGGAGAAAAATGATTAATATTGTAAATTATACTTTGAAAAACATTTATGGAAATAAGAATCTCCGGAGAACTCAACGACATAATCCGCTACGCCAAAGACGAGGCCATGCGCACGGGCAACTACGGCATAGGTCCTGACCACCTGTTTCTTGGAATCCTCCGTCATGGCGACAATCCGGCCTGTCACGCCATCATAGAGCTGGGTGTGGATGCGGAGAATTTCAAACAGTTCATCGACAGCCACATATTCACTAACGAGCCGGTCCCGTACTCGGAGTCGGACAAGATCTCTTTCACCCGCTATTCCCAGAACGTCTTGAGCATCACCGTCCTGGAGGCATCCAAGCAAGGCTTTTCCGAGGCGGGTTCCCTGCACCTTCTTCTGGCTCTTTGCCGCACGACGGAGAATTACGGTCAGGCCTATCTGCGTCAGCACGGAGTGGATTACGGCCGTCTGCTGTCCTACATGCGCGACGAGGGAAAACTGGATAACGGCTCAGCATCCAAAGAGGAACCGGATGGCGATGAGGCGCGGGAGAACGGACAGGAGCCTGAGCCTAAGAAAAGTGTCATCGAGGATTTCGGCTTTGATCTGACGAAGGCCGCCGCCGAAGGGAGACTGGATCCGGTTGTCGGCCGGGAGACTGAGATCGCCAGGGTCATCGAGATCCTTGGCCGCCGCAAGAAGAACAATCCGATGCTCATCGGCGAACCGGGGGTCGGGAAGTCGGCGATAGTCGAGGGGATAGCCCTGCGGATCGCCGGCGGGAGAATATCCCCGGCCTTGGCAAAGAAACGTCTGATTTCCTTGGACATAGCCTCGGTTGTCGCCGGAACGAAGTACCGCGGCGATTTCGAGAAACGTCTGAAATCGATAATAAGGGAGGCCGGGTCGAATCCGGACATCATTCTGTTCATTGACGAGTTCCACACGATCGTCGGAGCCGGCGGCGCGCAGGGAAGCCTTGACGCGGCCAACATCCTCAAACCGGCTCTGGCCCGCGGCGAGCTGCAGTGCATCGGAGCCACGACCATTGACGAGTTCGCCAAGATAGTGGAAAAGGACGGGGCCCTTGACAGAAGATTCCAGAAGATTGTCGTGGAACCGGCCGACATCAGGCAGTCTGTCGCGATTCTAGAGAGCCTCAAGCCGAATTACGAGGATTTCCACAAAGTGACCTACAGCGATGAGTCCATAGAGGCCTGTGTCCGGCTGACCGATCGTTACATCACCGACAAGTCCTTGCCGGACAAGGCGATAGATGCCCTTGACGAGGCCGGCTCGATGGTCCGGCTCAATCTGGCGAAGAACAAACGGAACGCAGGACGCGTCAGTGCCGAGGACATCGCCACGGTTGTCTCGAAGATGACCGGAATCCCGGTGAACAAGGTCGCCGAGTCCGAGGGTCACAGGATCCTCAGGATGAAGGGGCGTCTCCAAGGCCGGATCATAGGTCAGGACGAGGCGATCGACAAAGTTGTGCGCGCAATCCAAAGGAACCGCGCCGGGCTGAAGGACCCGAACCGGCCGATCGGCACGTTCATCTTTTTCGGGCCTACCGGGGTCGGCAAGACCTGGCTTGCGAAATGCCTTGCCGAGTATCTTTTTGATTCTCGGGATAATATCGTAAGGATCGACATGAGCGAATACATGGAGAAATTCACCGTCTCCCGTCTTGTCGGCGCTCCTCCGGGCTATGTCGGCTACGAGGAAGGCGGGCAGCTCAGCGAGCGCGTCCGCAGGAAGCCGTACTGTGTCGTGCTTCTGGACGAGATCGAGAAGGCCCATCCGGACATATTCAACATTCTGCTTCAGGTGCTTGACGAGGGTCGCCTGACGGACAGCAACGGACGTGTGGTGAGCTTCCGGAACACAATTGTCATCATGACCTCGAATGTCGGCAGCCGCGAGCTTCAGGAATATGGCAGCGGGGTCGGCTTCGCCACTTCCGGGAAAGATGTCTCCAGAAACAGGCAGGGCGTTCTGGAAAAGGCTGTCAGGAAGTCTTTCCCGCCGGAGTTCATCAACAGGGTGGACGAGAGGATATTCTTCAATTCCCTGACCAGGGTGGACATGGAGAGGATCATCGACATCGAGCTGAAATGCCTTTGCGCGAGGGCTGAGGATGCCGGCTACAAGCTGGTGGTCACGCCTTCCGCCAAGCGCTTCATCGCTGACGCCGGTTTTGATCCGGCTTTCGGAGCGAGACCGTTGAAGAGGGCCGTGATGAAGTACGTGGAGGATCCGGTGTCCGAGTTCATCATCTCCGACCGGATACTCCGCGGCAAAGGCCGGGTGGGCGCTTCCGGTCCGAGGACCCTGCGCGTCACTCTCACTCCCGACAAGGAGAACACCCTCGTGTCCCTGAAAGAAGAGGAGACCGCGCTGGAGGCCAGGTGACCGCGCATTCCTGACGGCACCGTGGGGCCACGGTCACATGCTGCCGCTCATCGAGGCTTGCCGTACTGTTGTCTCTCTCGGTTTTTTTTGTTATTTTTGCACGTTTAACTATAATGTATTCGACATCGCGATATGGATATTGAGGAAAAGAAAGAGGAAGGGCAGATTGGCATTATCGAGCCGGTTGAGATTGACCACGAGATGCGTACCGCATACATCGACTATTCGATGTCCGTCATTGTCTCACGTGCGCTCCCTGATGTAAGGGACGGTCTGAAGCCGGTTCAGAGAAGGGTCCTGTTCGGAATGGACGGCCTCGGCCTGTCATATTCCGGACCGACGCGAAAGTGCGCCAAGATTGTCGGAGAGGTTCTGGGAAAGTACCATCCGCACGGAGACTCCAGCGTCTATGACGCCCTTGCCAGACTTGCGCAGCCTTGGAACCAGCGTTATCCTATGATTTTCGGACAGGGTAACTTCGGCTCCATGGACGGTGACCCTGTCGCCGCCATGAGGTACACCGAGGCGAAGCTCCAGAAAATGACCGACGACGTTCTTGGCGACATCGACAAGAACACCGTTGACATGACGCTCAACTTCGACGACACGGAGGAGGAACCGACTGTGCTGCCTACAAAGGCTCCGCTGCTTCTGCTGAACGGCTCATCGGGAATCGCTGTCGGAATGGCCACGAACATGGCACCTCACAATCTGGGAGAGTGCTGTGATGCGATCTGCGCCTACATTGACAATCCGGACATCGACACGGAAGGCCTGATGCAGCACATCAAAGGCCCGGATTTTCCGACCGGCGGCATCATCATGGGTGTGGGCGGCATAAAGGAGGCCTACGAGACCGGCCGCGGAAAGGTCGTAGTCCGCGCGAAGACCGAGATCGAGGTCGCTGACAACGGCCGTGAGACCATAGTGGTGACGGAGATTCCGTACATGGTCAACAAGAAGGAGATGATCGAGAAGATCGGCCAGATGGTCGAGGACAAGAAGATCGAGGGCATCACCTATATAAATGACGAGACATCCCGCGAGGGTGTCCGTGTCGTCATCAGGGTAAAGCAGGGGAGCAACTCCAACGTCGTGCTGAACACCCTGTTCAAGTACACCCAGCTTCAGTCCAGCTTCGCCTTCAACAATGTGGCGCTTGTCAAGGGGCGGCCGAGGACGCTGTCCCTCAAGGACATGATCGCCAATTTCGTGGATTTCCGCCACGATGTCATCATCCGCAGGACCAAGTTCGAGTTGGACAAGGCCCAGAAGAGGGCGCACATCCTCGAAGGTCTGCTGAAGGCCATCGATGTCATCGATGAGATCATCCGCATCATCAGGCATTCGGCCAACGTGGACGAGGCCAAGGCCGAGTTGATCTCCCGATTTGAGTTCTCCGACGCGCAGGCGACCGCTATTGTCGAGATGAGGCTCCGTCAGCTGACCGGACTGGAGAGGGAGAAACTTCAGGCGGAGTATGACGAGCTGGAGAAGTTCATCGCCCGCTGCAACGAGATTCTCGGCAGCGTCGAGGAGCAGATGAAGGTCATCAAGGCCGAGACCGTCGAACTCAGGAACAAGTACGCCGACCCGAGAAGGACGGAGATCCGTCCTTCCGCCGAGGAATTCAATCCGGAGGACTTCTACGCCGACGAGGACATGGTCATCACGATCTCCCATCTCGGCTACATCAAGAGGACCCCTCTGACCGAGTACCGTACCCAGGCCCGCGGCGGAGTCGGAATGAAGGGCAGCGCCACGAGGGACGAGGACTTCATCGACCACATCTACATCGCGAACATGCACTCCACGATGCTGCTCTTCACCCAGGCAGGACGTTGCTACTGGCTCAAGGTTTACGAGATCCCGGAGGGCTCAAGATCCTCCAAGGGACGCGCCATCCAGAATGTGCTCAGCATCCCGGACGACAAGATTCTGGCCTACATCAACGTCAGGACCCTCAAGGATCCTGAATATGTGGGCGGCAACAACATCGTGCTGATCACCAGGAGGGGAGTCATCAAGAAGACATCCCTGGAGGCATATTCACATCCAAGGACAGCCGGCGTGAACGCCGTCAACCTCCGCGATGGAGACGAACTCGTCGAGGCTCTGCTGACCAACGGCCATGAGGAGATCCTCATAGCGGCCCGTGAGGGACGTTGCTGCCGCTTCGATGAGACTGACGCCCGTCCTATGGGCAGAAACTCCACCGGTGTGCGTGGCATCAATATTGAAGACTACGATGAGGTCATCGGAGCGATCAACTATGACCCTAAGGCCGAGGACGCCGCCGAACACACAGTGCTTGTCGTGAGCGAGAACGGATTCGGCAAGAGGACTGATTTCGATGAGTACAGGCTCACAAACAGGGGCGGAAAGGGTGTGAAGACCATCAGCATCACCGAGAAGACCGGCAAGCTGATAGCCATCAAGAATGTGACGGAGAAGGACGACCTGATGATCATCGAGAAGTCCGGCCTCACCATCAGGATGGCTGTGTCCGACATCAGAGTCGCCGGCAGGGCTACCCAGGGCGTTAAACTGATCAACATCAAGAGCGGAGATTCGATCGCGGCCATCTCGACTGTCGAGAAGAGCGGTGACGATGAACCGGAGAATGCCGCGGAGGAGAACGCCGCCGAAGCACCTCAGGAATAGATCATTCAGAAACAATTAAATACCAATAATCATGAAGAAGACATTGATTGTTTTGGCATTGCTCGCTTCCTTCCAGGCAGCGGATGCCCAGTCTAACGTGAACTCAGCCGCCAAGGCGGTCGAGAGTGCTCTTGCCGCTTCCCAGAATGAGAAGAAGGCTGCCAAGGTGGCCACTTGGATGAAGCTTGCGCAGACCTATGTCGATGCTTATGGCGCCCCTGCCGGGAATGTCTGGCTCGGAGCCGACATGAATGCCCTCCAGCTTTCCATGGGCGGTGAGAAACCTTCAGCTGTGGAGACTGTCACCCTTAACGGAGCGCAGTACACCAAGCAGGTTTACGAGAACAAGAATCTCTACTTCAACGCCAACGGCCAGCTTGCCGTGATCGAAGTTGTGAAGCCGGTTGTCGAGAACGCCCTTCCAAAGGCTCTTGAGGCTTATGGGAAAGCTTACGAGCTGGACGTGAAGCACAGCAAGGACAAGGACATCAGCGCCGGGATCAAGACCATCGCCGAGAAGCTGAGCCAGGAGGCCTACAACTCCTACACCCTCGGAGACGTGAAGCAGGCGGAGGCTTATTTCGAGGCAGCCTATGAGGCCGCCGCACAGAAGCCTTACGCTCAGATCGACACCAATTCCCTGTACAACGCCGCCTTCACGTCATGGAGCACGCAGAATTTCGCCAAGGCCAAGGACATGTTCGAAAAATGCGTGGGCTATGGCTACTACGGAGACAACGGCGAGGTTTACGCAAAACTCTCCGACTGCGTCTCCCACATCGACACCACTGCGGCCGGAAAGTCTGCCTCCAAGGATTATCTTGAGCAGGGCTTCCAGAAGTTCCCGACAAGCGAGAGCATCGTCTTCGGTCTCATCAACTACTACATGTCAAGCGGCGAGGGTACCGACAGGCTCTTCGAACTCCTCCAGCAGGCCAAGAGCACCTCTCCGGACAACGCTTCCCTCTACTATGTCGAGGGACAGGCCTACAAGCAGCTTGGTGATCTTGACAAGGCCGCCAAGGCTTATGACGAGTCAGCCGCCAAGGATCCTAAGTACGTCTTCGCCTACATCGGAAAAGGCCAGATGTACTATGACAAGGCTCTTGAACTTCAGGAGAAAGCTCAGAACGAGCTTGATGACGCCAAGTACATGGCTCTTGTTCAGGATTTCGAGGTGGCCCTCAAGAAGTGCATCGATCCGTTCGAGCAGGCCTACGTTGTCTGCGAGGACGCCGCGATCAAGTCAACCATCGCCGAGTACCTCAAGCAGGTTTACTACCGTTTCCGTGACCAGGATCCTAAGTTCCAGGCCGGCTACGAGAAGTACAACGCCCTTCTGAACAATTAGGCGCGGTCCGTGGCGTATAATCGCCGGCCTGACAAACGACAACGAAATCACCTCCGGTCTGGTTAGACTGGAGGTGATTTCGTTATGCGTTGAGAGTCAATACGCTGTCCGCCGCCGGCTATCATGCCTCATTGCGGTCGAAGGCCTTGACGATCTTGCCTACGAGAGGGTGGCGGACGATGTCCTCGCTGGTGAAGAAGATGGTGCTGACCCCCTTGATGCCCTTGAGGAGACTTATGCCTTTAAGGAGGCCTGAATCCTCGCGGCGCGGGAGATCGACCTGCGTGGCGTCACCGGTCACGATGAACTTGGCGTTCATGCCCATTCTGGTGAGGAACATCTTCAGCTGGGACAGGTTCGTGTTCTGGGCCTCGTCCAGGATCACGCAGGCTCGGTCAAGCGTGCGTCCCCGCATGTAGGCCAGCGGGGCGATCTGGATGGTGCCGTCCCCGATGAACTCCTGAAGCCTTCTGGGCGGGATCATGTCGCCGAGGGCGTCGTAGAGCGGCTGAAGGTACGGATCCAGTTTGTCCTTCAGGTCTCCGGGCAGGAATCCGAGCCGTTCACCTGCCTCGACGGCCGGTCTTGTCAGGATGATCCGTTTGATCTCGCGGTTCTTCAAGGCCCTGACAGCCAAAGCTATCGCTATGTAGGTCTTCCCGGTTCCCGCCGGCCCGACAGCGAAGACGAGATCATTCTCGAAATAGGCCTTTACCATCTCCTGCTGGGTTGTGTTGCGGGCCTTTATCGGCTTTCCCTCCGTGCTGTGGACGATGATGGCCTCTCCGTTGAACTTGAAGTTGTTAGGAGAGTTCTCCCCATCGAAGATGTCCTCCACGTCGAAGGCCGTGAGACTCATCTTGTGCATCCTCCGCTCGATCAGCTCGGCGAATTTCTGGCTGAACTCCTGAATGTCGCTTTCTTTGCCCTCCAGATGGATCTCACCGCCTCTAGCCACAACCTTAAGCCCGTGGAAATAAGAGCAGAACTCTTCGAGAATCTTGTTTCCGGCCCCGAAGACCTCGATGGGGTCGATGGCGTCAAGAGTGATAGTTTTCTTCATTATCTATATTCCTGTTTCTTTTCTTGCTTTGGAATCACTGGTTTTTGTGAAAAATATTGCGGGAGAACGCTTGCACCTGTCAAATTTATTCGTACCTTTGCAATCTCTAACACGGTGCGATTAGTTCAGTTGGTAGAGCACCAGATTGTGGTTCTGGGTGTCGTGGGTTCGAGCCCCACATCGCACCCCAACAAAGAAGACCGGTTATTTGCCGGTCTTCTTTTCGTTTTTCACGCTGAGGGTGAACCCTATCTCTTCCGGTAAGATCTCGGCGGCGTTTCCGTCAAGGGTGCTTGCTTCGATCCGTATGAAAAGACAGTCCGCAGGGGATCCGAACGGCACGGTCATGGGCACGGGATTGTGCATAATGTTGCTGAATTCGCCTTCTTTTATGACAGTTCTCCAGTTGACTCCGTCGTCGCTTGCCGAGAAACCGAACCGGTAGGCGGTTTCAGCTCCGGCTCTGCTTTTCAGCGGAGCGTAGGTGAAAGCGCTCAATGTCGCTTTTGTCCCTATGTTCAGGACCAACGGACAGGTGCTTTCCACGCTCCACCGCTCACGCGGGATTTCGTTCCAGTCAGATCCGGCCGGACGTTCCTCGACATCCGGGGCGAAGAATGCCCCTACACGGCAAATATGGGCTTCGTCCCTGACTCCTGTCAGGCGCACGCGGATGGCCTTGAGATCTGATCCGGCGAAGCGGACAAGGCGTTTGTACCCGATCGTGGTCCCTTGGTAAAGTGGCTTCCACTCTTTCCCTTCCAAGCCGTCCAGGACGAATGATTCGACTCTCTGCCCGCGTGTGATGTCCTCCTGAAGCATGACGACATTCACACGGGAGCCTTTTCTAAGTTTGTACACGCGTTCCGTTCCCCGGCTTGCGTCCCAATGGGTGCGTCCATGTCTTACCCTGTCATCGCCGAACGTGAGTCTTAAATATTCAGACAGTTCCATAAGCCTTGAGGAGTCCGCCTCGTGGATTCGGCCTCTCTTGTCCGGAGGAACGTTGAGCAGCAGTACCGAGTTGCACCCTACTGACTGGAAGTAGATGTCCACCAGCTCCTTGAGGCTTTTGACCCTGCTGTCCTGGTCGGCGGTGTAGAACCACCCCGGCCTGATCGAGACATCCACCTCGGACGGGTACCAGAACATCTCTCCGGCTTTCCCGACCATTTCCCTTCCGCCAAGGTCCTTGGATTGAGGATTGATTCCCAGCCGGCCATTGTTCCCGTCGGCTCTGGCGTAGGCTTTCGGGGTGAACACCGTCGCGCTCCATTCCGTCTCGCGTCCCAGCCCGCTCTCGTTGCCTACCCAGCGCACATCATCTCCCATGATCGCGGTCACGGCGTGCGGCTGGAGGGTGTGGATGGTGTTGTAGATGGCTTCCCAGTCATAGGTCTGGACGCGTCCGTCCGGCCCTTCTCCGTTGGCCCCGTCGAACCACACCTCGTCCACCTCCCCATATTCAGTGAGAAGCTCCGTGAGCTGGGCTATGAAGAACCTGTTGTAGGCGGGGGTGTCTCCGTAGCAAGGGGCGTTTCGGTCCCAAGGGGAGAGATAGACTCCGAATTTCATCCCGTATCTCGCGCATGCGTCACGTACTTCGCGCACCACATCGCCCTTCCCGTCTTTCCATCCGGAGGAGGCGACGCTGTGAGACGTGGTCCCGGTAGGCCACAGACAGAATCCGTCGTGATGTTTGGCTGTCAGTATGGCCATTTTGAATCCCGCCTGGCTCAAGGTCCGGATCCATTGGTCCGTATCGAGGTCGGACGGGTTGAATAGGGACGGATCCTCCTTGCCGTCACCCCATTCGCGCCCGGTGAACGTGTTCATTCCGAAATGGAGGAATGCGGTCAGCTCCAGATTCTGCCAGTCGAACTGCTCTTTGGTGGGGACAAGCCTTGCCGCAAGGCTTATCTTGTCCTGCACGGTGCAGCCTTCCGGAAACACGAGATGTTTTACTGAATATTCATGATCATCCTGGGCCGGAAGAGCCACCGCCGGCAGCGTCAGCAGAAGTGCGGTGGCTAAAAGTCGTATTGTCATAATGTTATCGATTCTTTTGTCAATGCTGCGGGAATGTGGCTACCGCGCTCTTGCGGTCTCTCCCTTGAGAATGGGGAAGTCAGGGTTTGGAATATGCGCCTCCGACATTATGGCCTGGAGTTCGGCGACCTTTCCCGGATTCTCCGCGCTAAGGTCTGTCGTCTCGCCGGGGTCTGACGCGAGATTGTACAGTTCGTATTTGTCGTTGTCGCTCCGTACATCCAGGTGGACGAGTTTCCATTCTCCTTTCCTTACGGCCTGGCGTCCTCCGAGTTCCTGGAATTCGAAGTACAGCCATTCGTGTTCCTTCTGTCCGTCCCTGTTCTCCCAAGTCGGAAGCAGACTGATGCCGTCCATGCCTTCAAGAGTCTCTTCCTTGGCTCCGTTCAGTTCGCGCAGTGTAGGCATCACGTCCCAGAATGAGCAGATGAGATCGGAATCCGCGCCCTTTGGGGTGTGGCCTTCCCAGCTGACAATCAGAGGCACCCTGACGCCGCCTTCGTAAAGGTCTCTCTTGTAGCCTCTCCAAGGGCCGTTTGAGTCGAAGAAGTCCGGATCTGCGCCTCCTTCCTTATGCGGGCCGTTGTCGGACGAGAAGATTATTATCGTGTTGTCATAGACTCCGAGTTCCTTGAGTTTTGCGACGATCTGTCCGACGTAGGTGTCAAGTCTTGTGACCATCGCAGCGAATGTGGCGTGAGGATACTCCTGTGAGCAGTAGCCTCCCTTGCGGAACGCCGGACCGCTGTCCGTTCCGTGGTAAGGGGTCTCCGGGTACTTTCCGATGAATTTATTTATGATGCTGTCCTGAGGGACAATCAGCTCCGCATGAGGGATTGTCGTAGGGTACCAGAGGAAGAACGGCTTCCCGTCCTTCACCGAAGTCTCAAGAAATTCAATGGCTTTCTCATGGATCAGGTCAGGAATGTACGTCCCTTGCCCGTATGGAACGGAATCGACATTGTCCTTCAGCTCGATTCTCTCCGAGTTGTGCCAGATGTGGTCCGCATAGTAGCTGTGGGCGAGAAGCTGGCAGTTGAATCCATAGAACTCGTCCACTCCCTGGTTGGCCGGATCACCGCTTGTGCCGATGTAGCCGAGCCCCCATTTACCGAACGCTCCCGTCCTGTAGCCGGCCTTCCTCATGTCGTGGAAGATCGTCTCGGCTCCGTCAGGAAGCGGGAACTGTCCCTCCGGATCGAGTTCAAGGTTCCCCCTCACCGGGGTGTGCCCGCTATGGGTTCCGGTCAGGAGACATGATCTGGACGGAGCGCTTACTGTTGTCCCGGAGTAGCATTGTGTGAATCTGACGCCGCCCCGCGCAATGGCGTCGATGTTCGGAGTCTCGAAATTACGCTGGCCGTAGCAGCTGAGATCACCCCAGCCGAGATCGTCGGCCAGAATGAACACGACATTGGGAGTACGGGCTGGTTTCTCTCCGGTGCAGCAGGCTCCAGTGGCAAGAGCGGCACCGGCAAGGAGCATTGAATCAAGTACTTTGGTCATAATTGCAGGGCGTTTCGAGTATTAGTGTTGATAATTGTGAGGTAACACGGATCATTTCTTTCCCCTGGCCGAGGGGTGCGCCAGGATCTGCACGTCGATGCCGTCGATCCTGTAGCCTTTGAAGCGGCGCGCCATAAGATTTGTCTCTATCAGGGTGTAGAGTTCGTCGTCAATGACATCGGAGAACACATGGTTCACGGTGTCGTAAAGGTGGAAGTGTTTGAAGGTGTTGACATCGAAGTACATCTTGTTGTTCTCGCTCATTCTGTGGTTGTATATTCCCAGAAGAGAGAGCTGGGCCAGGATGTTGTAGACGGACGCCACTGTGACCTTCGCCTTTTTCGCTTCCAGGATCTCAGCCGTCACCATGTCCGCACATGCATGCCCGAGCCGGAGCATGGCTTCATGTACGGCGATCCTTTGCGGGGTCACCTTCAGTCCGTTCTTCCTTAAAATCTCCCGGAAGTTCTCAATCGTCGGTGTCTTGTTGCCTTTGTCCATCTGTCTATGTTACAACCGTTGCGTGTCAACGCACATTCCAAATACAAATTTATAAAAAATATGGTTATCTTTGCGGTTCAAGATTCAATGAATATGGAAAAGACCAGATGCCTTATCATAGGAGGCGGCCCGGCCGGCTACACGGCCGCGATCTACGCTTCCAGGGCCGCACTCGGACCAGTCCTTTACGAAGGGATGGAACCGGGCGGCCAGCTGACCACAACCACCGTCGTCGAGAATTTCCCCGGATTTCCGGAGGGGGTCGATGCCAATCAGCTGATGGACGGGATGCGGGCCCAGGCCCGGCGTCTGGGCGCTGACATCAGAAGGGGAGTGGTGACGGACGCGGATTTATCGTCCAGGCCTTTCAGGATCACCATCGACGGTGAGACTACGGTCGAGGCTGACGCTGTCATCATAGCGACAGGAGCCACGGCGAAGTACCTCGGACTGCCTTCCGAGCAGAAATTCAGGGGTATGGGAGTAAGCGCCTGCGCCACCTGTGACGGTTTTTTCTACAGAAAGAAGGATGTCGCCGTGGTCGGTGGGGGAGACACCGCATGCGAGGAGGCCACCTATCTGGCCGGTCTGTGCCGGAAAGTCTACATGATTGTCCGCAGGGATGTATTCAGGGCCTCTGCGGCCATGCAGGAGAGAGTCGGAAACACTGCGAACATCGAGGTTCTTTGGAACTGCAACACGCAGGAAGTGCTTGGAGATGAGACTGGTGTGACCGGAGTTCGCCTTCAGGACAAGGATGGTAAGGTTTTTGATGTCAAGGTCGACGGATTTTTCCTGGCCATCGGACATCATCCGAACTCGGACATATTCAAGAAATACATCGAGACTGACGAGAACGGCTACATCGTCACCGTCGGCAAGACTTCCGGGACAAATGTCGAGGGGGTGTTCGCTGCCGGGGATGTCCAGGATCCACGTTTCAGGCAGGCGATAACGGCCGCTGCCTCCGGATGCCGCGCCGCGCTGGAAGTGGAGAGATTCCTTTTGTCACACTGATGATTATGTGCAATTTTGATATGCTGAAGACAACTTTGAGGCTTGCGGCCGTGGCCGTTGCCGCCGCGATGTCCCTCCAGTCCTGCAAGTCGGAGTACGAGGCTCTTCTGAACGGGAACGACGTTGACGCCAAGTACGCCGCCGCGTTCGACTATTTCAATCACGGAAAGTACAGCAAGGCCGCCCAGCTGTTCGAATCCATGTCCGTGCTGACCAGCGGAACTGACAGGGATGACACAGTCCAGTACTATTGGGGCCTGAGCAACTACCGTTTCAAGGACTACTACACCGCCGAGACGAATTTCACGAAGTTCATCAAGAATTTCCCGCGCAGTCCGTTCACCGAGGAGGCCGCGTTCCTGAGGATAGACTGCCTTTACCGCTCCACCCTCCGCTATGAACTGGATCAGGTGCCTACGCACAACGCCATCAGCGCCATCAGCCAGTACATGGTCGAGAATCCGGGCAATTCCCATGCGGCCATCTGCGGCAGGATGCTCAAGGAACTGAACGACAGGCTGGACCGGAAGGCCTACGAGAACGCCAGGCTCTACTACAGGATGGAAGACTACAAGTCCGCCAGGGTCGCGTTCCGCAACATCTTGAAGGACAACGCCGAGAACATCTACCGGGAGGACATCCTCTACCACATCGCGAAATCCTCCTACAAGTACGCCCTGCTCAGCGTGGAGGGCAAGCAGAAGGAACGCTACATGACTTTCGTGGATGACTACTATAACTTCATCGGAGAACTTCCGGATTCGCCTTACAGAAAGGAACTGGATGTTCTGTACCGCCGCGCGCAAAAGGCCCTTGGCCGTTATTCCGGAGCCGACGATGATCTCGGGGCGAAGGAGAAGGACTTTGAAAGGGACAGAGAGAAATTATTGAAACAATCAGCGGAGCAGGCCACGTACAATTAGTTGGGAAAAGAACTTTTTTGAATATGGACATTAAGAAGAAAGTCCCTTCAAACACGATCACAAGGGACATCAAGTACCTCGCCGAGCCGACGGGCAACATCTATGAGACGGTGGTTCTCCTCTACAAGAGAGCGAATCAGATCGCTCTTGCCGAAAAGAAGGAACTCGCCAAGAAACTGGAGGACTTCCGTACCGATCGGGACACAATGGACGAGGTTTTCGAGAACCGGGAGCAGATAGAGATCTCCAAGTACTATGAGAAACTCCCTAAACCGGATCTCATTGCGATCTCCGAGTTTGAGGACGGGGAACTCTACTACAGAATGGCCGGTTCCGGCGGAGAGGATGAACTGTCCGTCCTCCCTGCCAAGGATAATTCTTCTGACGCGGAATAATCTCCGGGGCTATGCTTAAGTCCCTTCAGATAAGAAATTACGTTTTGATAGACTCTCTGGACGTTGATTTTCCGGAGGGTCTGGTCATTATATCCGGGCAGACCGGAGCGGGAAAGTCAATCCTGCTCGGGGCCCTTTCGCTGTTGCTCGGGGCAAAGGCCGACGCTTCAGTGATCGGCGGCGATGCCGACACCTGTGTAGTTGAGGCTGTCTTCGGAATTCCGGAGAAAGACTTGGAGTTGACGGACATTCTGGAGGGCAACGATGTGGAGACCGTGGGCGGAGAACTGATCATCCGCAGGGTGGTTGGCCGTTCCGGACGCTCCCGCTCGTTCATCAACGACTCTCCGGTGAGCGTTCAGGTTCTCCAGGCTATCGCCTCGCGGCTTGTGGACATCCATTCCCAGCATCAGACTCTTCTGTTGTCAGACAAGGTTTTCCAGCTTTCCATGCTGGACCATTTCGCAGGGAATGAGTCTCTTGTGGAGGATTGCGCGAAGTCGTTCCGGACATTCAGGTCTCTTGAGAAGGAATATTCCGAAGTCTCCCGAAGACTCGACCGGTTGAGAGGGGAGAGTGAATATGTCAGGGCACGGTGGCAGAGACTTGAGGACGCGCGTCTTCAGGAGGGTGAGCTTGAGTCTCTGGAGATTGAGCGGAAGCAGCTTGCCAATGCGGAGGAGATCAAGGAGAATCTCGGCGGAGTCGAGGAGATGTTCAATCCTTCAGATCCCAATTCCGAGACACTGCCTCTGTCGTCAGCCCTGAAGGAAGCCCAGAAGATGCTGGAGAAAGCCGCAAGGTTTGTCCCGGAGATCTCGGCCTTGGCGGAAAGGATTGATTCCGCGCGTACCGAGCTCGATGACATCCTTGAGGAAGTCTCAGTCATCAATTCCCGCACGGAACTTTCCGGGGAGCGTCTGGAGGCCGTGGACGGGCGTCTGTCCCTTCTCTATGACTTGATGAAGGGATATTCCGCCTCATCCGTGGCCGAACTGATCGCCCAAAGGGACGCTCTTTCAGAATCTCTTCTCGATTCCACAGCTCTTGAATCCCGCAAAACCGATCTTGAGGCGGCGATGGGTGCGGAGAAGAATACTCTTGAGGGAATATCCCGTCGTCTCCATGAAGCCAGAGCGAAGGCCTGCGGGCCATTCTCGAAAGCCATAACAGAGTCTGTCCGTTCCCTTGAGATGGATCATGCGGTGTTCGAGGTGGAACTTTCCGAGGCTCCCTTGTCCGCAAGCGGTCAGGATGCCGTCCGGTTCCTGTTCTCGGCCTCGGGGGCAACTCCTGTGGATGTGGCCAAGTGCGCATCCGGAGGAGAGATGTCCCGCCTGATGCTTTGCCTTAAAGCCATGATGGCAAGGTTCGTGAGCATGCCTACGCTCATCTTTGACGAGATCGACACAGGGGTGTCCGGCAGTGTCGCAGACAAGATGGGGCGGATGATCTGCTTAATGGGAAAAGACATGCAGGTCTTCGCCATAACCCACCTTCCTCAGGTGGCGGCAAAGGGCAAAGCCCATTATGTCGTGGAAAAGGAATATGATGCGCTCGGCAAGGCCACGACATCCATGCGTCCGCTGTCCGGGCAGGATCGTGTCATGGAGATAGCGCGCATGCTGAGCGGCAGCAGCATCTCCGACGCCGCCGTTGAGAACGCCAAGGAGCTGCTTTCTATCTGATCAGTCTTACCGAATAATCCGGTTCGTAAACGATTCGGCGGACGGCTTCGTTGACGTAGCCGCCACGGAATGTCCGGACGAGATTGAAATCCGATTGGAGTCCGGAGCCTTCAAGGGAGCCTGACCTGTCCCATCCTCTTCCGTATTCGGAATTCATGGTCGAGAAGAATTTCATGAGGTCATAGCCCTGGAACGCCGAACGGCTCGGCTCCGTGCCGTAGATGGCTCTGTACTTCATCAGGAAGTCCTGTACGTCTTTGGAGTCGTAGTCCACGAAATATGAAACGCTTGAGTGCAGCCCCAAGGTGTGAAGCTGCTTCACGTCGATCTCGTCGAATGTTCTCAACTTTGATGTGCTGTAGAGTACGATGTCCTTTTTCTGGCTTGCCGTAAGGTAGAGGAGCCTGACGACCTCGATGACGAATGCCTTGCTGTCGGACGCTATCACGACCCTGTTGACCCCGGTGCCTGTCATCATTCCGTCGATCCGCTCCATGATCTGTCTGCCCTCCAGAATGTTGAACGACAGGTCGGAATGCCTCAGCCCAGAAGCGAGCACCTCCTCCCTCACGCTGGCGGAGTAACCGCCCGCGGCGCCCCCTTTCTGGGAGATGAGAATCACTTTGTCCTCTTCCCTTAGGTCTGATCCGATCCATCTGACCATGTCTGAAATCTGAGCCCTGGTCGGTGCCGGGGCCTGTATGATGTTCGGGATGGTGTCAGCGAGAGCCTCGACCTTCGGATCCAGCGGAGAGACAATCCAGGCTTTGCCTTTTGATGCGTTCACCGTTCTGGCGATGTCCGTGCTGGACACCGGCCCGATCACAAAATCGCTTTCCGAGAACCTCTCTTCAGTGACGGGCATGGCTTCTGTGGCGATGTCATGGACGTTGAGGTCTATTTCATTGTCCGCTTCGCCGAGGTCTCTGGCCGCGAGCAGGACTCCGCTGTAGAAATCCATCATCTGTCCGTCAGCCTTCCCTGCGGTGCCAAAAGGCAGCAGAAGCGCGATGCTTGTCTTATGTCTGCTCCTGAATATTCCGTCGCCTTCCGCGGTTGTCGGGGTAACATCCGGCCGTCCGGTGGTCCGGTCTGCCGGACTGGCAGTCTCCTGGCCTGTCGAGGCGGTCTCATCCCCTGCGCTCTCCCATTTCTGCGGATGGATCGGAATCTTGATCTCATCCTTCCTTCTGACTCTTTCGGAAGTCATCCCGTTGATGTTCATGATGGATTCCTTGGAGACCATGTACCTTCTGGCTATGGCATCCAGATCTTCGAACCACTTCACGCGATGGATGAAATATTCATTGTCCTCATTTTTCCCGGTCGCCTTCTCCGTCACTTCTGGCGATGTCTCCGCTTTCTGCTCCGCCGGTTCCTCGGCATCCTTCTCCGGTACCCCGTCCTTGACAGGAATCAGAAGTATCTGATCCTTCTTGAGTCCCTCGGTCTCAAGCTTGAGCGTCGGGTTGGCATCGTAGAGTTCCTGAAGGGTGACATTATAGGCCTTGCAGATCGAGTAGAGGGTCTGGCGCTCCCGGACAACGTGTGAGTAGAAAACCTTGCCGTTCAAGCGTACCTTCTCGGTAGAGACCACGACCTGTGGCTGGGAATATTCCTGAGCATCGGCTCCGGAACCGGAGGCGGCCGCCATGAGAAGAAAGGCCGCGAAAGCAGTCAAGTGTCTGTTCTTCATCTTTTCTTGTACAAATTGTCTGAAAACTCCAGCATCCTCCTGCTGAACGCTTTCCAGGAGAGTCTCTCTTTCTCGGCCCTTATCGAGTTCACGCAGAGAGTCTTGATGTTCGCATCGGAGAAGTAGGTGAGGATTTCTCTTTCGATGCAGTCCACATCGGCCTTCTCCGCGACAAGTCCCGTGCCACAGTCTCCGATGGACTGGCGCAGCCCTCCGACATCGGTAACGACCATCGGTACCTCGAAATGATAGGCGATGGCGCTGATTCCGCTCTGGGTCGCTGATCTGTAAGGCAGTACGACCAGATCGGATGCCGAGAAATACTCCTTGACCTCGGAGTCTTTTATATAGCGCGTGAACAGCTTGATCCTGTTCTTGGCCGGAGATCCGTCGATGATTGTCCGGTACTTGTCGAACGAACCGTAGGGTTCCCCGGCCACGATCAGCTGATAACTGTCGTCCAGTCTGCCGAATGCGTCCAGAAGAATGTCAAGCCCCTTGTAGGATCTGATAAGTCCGAAGAACAGGATGTTCCTCTTTCCCGGTTCCAGTCCAAGAATCCTTTCCGCATCAGCCCTCGGCAGCCTTTCACCGAAATGTCCGTAGATCGGGTGGAACAACGTGACGTTCGGAGCGTCGGGTGCGAGCCTGTGCAGATCGCCCGCGACCTCGTCGCACAGTGTCACGTTGCCCGAGCATCCGGACAGGAAGTATCTTGTCAGAGGCGCGTCGAAGAATCCCGGTTCGTGCGGGATGACGTTGTGCAGGATCGAGATGACCTTGCAGCGCCTCCTGAGCCTTCTGGCGATGAAACCCAGAGACGGCCCGAAATAGGACATCCAATAGCTGATCACCACCAGATCCGGCTTCCAGTCACGGATCGCCTTGCAGGTCCGCCAGTAGGTAAAAGGATTGGCCGTGTCCAGCAGAGCCTCGCTCTCTATGGGCACGGCATCGTCATCCTTTGTGACATACTGTGTCTTTCCCGGAAAAAGAAATTCCGGATACTGCCTTTTGAAATTGAAAGCCTTGACAGTGTGGCTTTTGCCCAGCTCCAAGTAAAGACTTGCGTTGAACTGGGAGATTCCCCCTCTGAATGGGTAAAAGCAGGACAGGAGGGCGATTCTCAAAGCCTATTCCGCTTTGGTCTCGCCGGCGGCCTGGGCGGACTTTCCGGCTTTCCCCTTGCTCTGGATGTATTCGTCGTTGAGGCCGGCGAGAATCGCGTCGGTCACATCGAGATCAGGATCGCCGGAGGCCACAGGAGCAGGAAGAACGCTGCCCTGGGTGGCGATGATCATCGCATAGCCATGCTCCCCGTTGAACTTGTCGAGGAATGTCTTGATGGCGTCACCGATCTGGTTCATCATCACCTGCTGCTCCTCCGCGATCTCCTGCTGCTTCTGGGCTGCGTAGTTGTTGAAGTTGTTCTGCTGCTCCTGAAGCTTGATGTTCCTCTGCTCGGCCACCGAACGCACGAGAAGTCCCTTGTCGAGGTCTGACTGGAACTTGTTCACGTCACTCTGAAGCTTGTTGCCCCTTCTGTTGATCTCCTCCTGGATGCTCTGGACCTTTGTCTCCACGACAGACCTGAGGTCATTGGCCATGTCGTACTCGTCAAGCACCCTGTCGAGGTCGAACCATACGATCGAGCCGGCCTGTGCCGTGGCCTGCGCAACCTCGCCGCCGGTGGCCTTCTTTTTCCCGTTACCGTTTGACGTGAGCTGGATAATCCCGAGAGCGACCACGGCCACAAGGGCTATGATGCTTACAATCAGTGGTGTCTGTTTCATTTTATTGATTTGTTGATTAATATTCAAGTTCACAAAAGTAACTAAAAAATCCGAATCTTCGACAGGTAGGCCTGTATTGTTTTCTCAAGGCCCATGTAAAGGGCGTCGCAGATGATGGCGTGGCCTATGGAAACCTCGTCCGTCCAAGGAATTGTCCTGATGTAGAATTCCAGATTCTCCAGGCTCAGGTCATGTCCCGCATTCAGCCCCAGACCAAGTTCCCTGACCGCTTTGGCTGTCTCAAGGTACGGGGCGACAGCCTTTTCCGGTCCCAAGGAGTAGTCCGCGGCGTAATCGGCGGTGTAAAGCTCCACGCGGTCGCAGCCGCAGGCCTTGGCACCCTCCGCCATCGCTGGCGACGGATCTATGAATATGGAGGTGCGGATCCCTTTCTCCTTGAATCTTGCGCAGATGTCGGTCAGGAATCCCTTGTTGGCGACGGTGTCCCAGCCGGTGTTCGAGGTGATGGCGTCATGCGCGTCCGGAACGAGCGTCACCTGGTCCGGCACGACCTCGAGGACAAGGTCCACGAAACTCGGAATAGGATTTCCCTCTATGTTGAACTCGGTAGTGACAGTCGGTCTGATGGCCCTCACGTCCGAGTATCTGATGTGCCTTTCGTCCGGCCTCGGATGGACGGTTATCCCTTCCGCGCCGAATCTCTCACAGTCTGTCGCGGCTTTCTCCACGTCGGGCATGTTCCCGCCGCGCGCATTGCGGATGGTCGCGATCTTGTTGATGTTCACACTGAGTCTGGTCATGTCCGATCACATTGTATCACACAAAAATAATGATTTCTGTTCAGTTTTAAGCAGAATTATGCTATTTTTGAAAAATGTTTTCAGAATTATTTTTTCAGGAATCACTAAGAAGC
>CAVIGZ010000023.1:0-25740 GCA_963642565.1 Bacteroidaceae bacterium
CGCCCCAGACACCGAACACCCCGCATTCTTCCTTGAGTTCCTTTGAAAACATATTCCTTCAGCAGGCTAAACCACAAAGATAGCGAAACCGCCGCGAAGAACGAAAACTATTTCCGTACGGACAAGAAATATTAACCGTAAATCTCTCTGAGCACCGCCAGCGAGCGGACGTTGACGGTGGATTCGGTGTGATGCTCGATGTACCTCAGGATGCACTCGGCGATCCCGTTGCGGTCGGATCCTTTCAAAGGCAGCAGCATCGCCTCGCTGAACGTAGTGGTCAGCAGGGACTTGATGTGGCCAAGATGATCGCCGGCGAAAGGGGCGAGGCCGGCCGTGTCGGGGCTGAAGCCGAGGACGGCGCAGAGTTCAAGCAGAAACCAAATGTGGAAATTGGCGAAGTCGCTCCGGAGGGCGTCCAGAGTCAGAACGCTCCTCTTAAGCCAGTCCGTCAGCCCCTCCTCGTTGGTCTGGTCCTTTATCACACGGAAGAGCACCTCACTCATGAATAGGGTCATCGTGTTCTTGTGGATGTTCCCGCGGATCCCCGCAAGCGGGTTGACGCTTACGAAGTTGCGGGCGAACCAGAGATCCGACTTCGGGTTCTCGGTGACCTCGGCCTCAAGAATGTTCAAGGGCAGGAAAAGCGCCATCGCCGTCTTGGGACTCACCTTCACGAGAAAACCCCGTCTTCCATATTCCCGGCTGATGGTGTGCAGGACGATGGAGTTCTCGCCGACTTTGGTGTGGCAGAGGATGATGAGTTCAGCCTTTTCTCGCATCGGCATTCATCAGACAATCAGTTGCCGGCTTCTGAGCCACTGTGCCATCGCCCGGAGCGCCTTGCCGCGGTGCGAGATTTCGTTCTTCTGCTCCTCGGTGATGTCGGCGGCTGTGAGTCCGGGATATTCATCGGTCAGGAAGACAGGATCGTAGCCGAAGCCTCCACGTCCGGACTTCTCCCGCGCGATCGTGCCTTCCATCGTACCCTCGAACTGATGGACCTCGCCGTTAAGAATCAATGTCACAACGCTGCGGAAGCGCGCCCTGCGGCTGACTTGCTGACCGGTAGCCTCCAGCTTGGAGAGTTCGGAAAGGACCTTGTCCATGTTCCGGTCAAAGTCCTTGGACGGCCCGGCGTAACGCGCCGTATAGACCCCGGGAGCCCCTCCAAGAGCGTCCACCTCCAGTCCCGTGTCGTCCGCGAAGCAGTCGCAGCCCTTCCTGTCATAAATGTACCGCGCCTTCTGGAGCGAATTCTCCTCCAGCGTCTCCCCCGTCTCCGGAATGTCCTCCGTGATCCCGAAATCCGCAGGAGTCAAAATTTCAAACCTCTCCCCCAAAATCTCGGAAGCCTCCCTGAGCTTCCCCCTGTTGCCCGTCGCAAAAACTATCTTTGTCATATATTCGCCTTAAAATTTAGAAACCTTCAAAAAACATTTTTCATGTTTCTTAACAACATTGTCCGGAAACCGTCTCATAGAATAGTGACGGTTTCCGGAGATTGCGGTCAGTCGATCTGCGGAAGACCAAGATCCTTGAAAGTGCGTGGAGCCGGGGTCTTAGGAAGAGGCCTGCGGTCCTTGATCTGCCGGAGCGCGACCTCGATGGCCTTGTCAAGCTGTTGGTCCTCACCGGAATATTCTTTGATCGGGTCATTGTCCAACAGGATGTCAGGGTCAACTCCGCGGTTCTCAACGATCCACTGCCCCGTCGTCGCATCGTAGTTCGTGAAGAACGGCACGCGCACATCGGTTCCGTCCATGTAAGGCAGCGAGCCACTGATGCCCACGATGCCGCCCCAGGTTCTGGTCCCGATCACCGTCCCGAGATTGTTGGCCTTGAAACTCCACGGGAAGAGGTCTCCGTCCGATGCTGAATATTTGTTGATCAGCAGCACCTTAGGGCCGGTGTGCGTCCCCTCCGGAATGGTTCCGTTCTGGGTGGATGTCCTGCTCATGGTCATCCTGTAAACTTTGCGCAGGAGTCTCTCGATGACCATCGGAGAGATGTTTCCGCCGCCGTTCGCGCGGTCATCGATGATGAGGGCCTCCTTGTCAAGCTGTGGATAGTACCAGCGGGCGAACTCGTTCAGCCCCTCCGGGCCCATGTCAGGAATGTAGATGTAGCCGACCTTGCCGCCGGACTTCTCCTCGACGGTGCGGATGTTCCTCATCACCCACTCGTAGTGTTCGAGAGGATACTCATCCGCTATAGGCTTGACAACGACCTTGCGCCCGCCCTCGGCGGCAGACTTGCTCACAGTCAGTTCAACGAGTTTGTCAGCCTTGCCGACAAGAAGGCTGTAGATGTTGTCAACCTTCTTAAGCGACCGGCCGTCAATGGCTGTGATGAAGTCGCCCTCGGAGATATCCATTCCCGGCTCAGTCAACGGAGAGCGAAGTTCGCTTCTGTAAACCGCTCCGGAGTAGATGTGATCGATCTTGAAATAGCCGCTCTTGTCCTTGCTCATCTTCGCGCCGAGAAGCCCCATCGGGATGCGCTCCGGCTTAGGGTAATCGCCCGGATTGACGTAGGCGTGACCGCTGGCCACCTCACCGATCATCCCGCCGATCACATAGTTGAGGTCAAGGCGGGTCTTGACGTAAGGCAGAAGGGCGGCGTATTTCTCCTTCACCGCCTTCCAGTCGCGGCCGTGCATATTCTCAAGATAGTAGCCGTCGCGGAACGCCCTCCAGACCTCATCGAAGATCTGAGGCCACTCCTGGGCGTAGTCAACGGTCGTGTACATGTTGTCCACGTCAACGGTCTCGCCGCCGCCGACTTTCGCTGACGGGAAGTTCACGGCCGTCCACTTGCCTTTGGCTGTCAGAAGAGCCTTCTTGTCGCCAGGACGGTAGATCACCGCACCCTCGGAACACTGCTCCGACTTGCCGGTCGCGAAGTCAAGCACCTGAGTGCCGCGGCCATCCCTGTACCAAAGTTTCTTGCCGTCGCAGAAATACGAGCGGGAACCTCCCACAGGAAGCTTGATGGTCCTGTCAACCAATCCGTCCACATCAATCTTCACATCCACGGATTTCATGTCGGAAGCCTTCGCGCCCTTCTGGTCTTTTGAAGCCTTGTCGCCCTTTGCCGGCTTCTTGTCAGCCTCCGCCGACGCTTCTTCTGATTCAGGAATATCCACACCCACGGCAGACTCGCTGTCCGTCGGAAGCAGCGGCGAAGGCGTGCCGGAAGCCAGCATGGTCATATAAACCCCGCTCCTGTCGGTGTAGGCGTAGTTCCACTCGATCCAGCTGTAAATCGGACGGAAGTCGCGGTCAGATGTGAATATCAAGTACTTGCCATCGGTCGAGAATGTCGGGGAGCTGGAGTCGTACCATTTCTCCGTGACAGGATATTCCTTGCCGGAAGCGAGGTTGCGGACATAGACCACGCTCATCCTGTTCGGCGCGGGACGGCTGTAGGCGATCCATTTGCTGTCAGGGGAATATTCAACATCCCTGATCTCCTGCTCAGGACATTGCAGCACCGTCCTGACGGTCTTGGCGAACGGATCGACCTCCACGACGCGGTTCTTGCGGTCGGTGTAAAGAATATGCCTGCTGTCCGGACTCCACTGAAGGTCCCGGATGTAGGTGTCGTTGTCCTTGGTGATCCGGACAGGCTCTCCGCCGGCGGCGACATCGTAAAGGTAAACCTCCGTCTCCCCTGTCCCGTCACCGATGAAGGCGATGTACTTCCCGTCAGGACTCCAGTCGGCGCTTCGCTCGTTGGAGCCCGGGGTCTTGGTGATGTTCCTCGTGATGCCCTTTCCCACAGGCACGTCGAAGACCTCTCCGCGGGCAGTCACGGCCATCCTCTTTCCGTCAGGGGAAAGGCTGTAGCTGTTGCGCCTCACCTTGCCGACATTCATCCTCTCGGCGCGGGCATAGACAAGGTCGGAGCCGAGGGTGATGTGGATCTGTTCCGCGGCTTTCGTCGCCGGATCCAGTTTGTAAAGATAGCCCCCTTTCTCAAACACTATGAGTCTGCCGTCCGTGCTCGGGAACTTCACGTCGTAGTCATCGAAGGATGTCACCTTGGCCGTGGCCTTCGTCTTCGTGTTGTAAACGAAAAGGTTCATCGTCATGTCGCGGTCGGAAGCGAAATAGATCTCATCGCCGACCCACATCGGGAACACATCCTGCGCCGGATTGTCGGTGATCTTCTCGACCTTCCTGCCGTCATAGACCCAGATCTCGTCGGCCATTCCGCCACGGTAATATTTCCAGGTCCTGAACTCCCTCATCACACGGTTGTAGGCAAGTTTCTTTCCGTCAGGCGAATAAGAGCAGAAGCCTCCTTCCGGAAGCGGAATCTCCTTCGGCATTCCGCCGTTCACTGAAACCGTCCAAAGCTTGCCGGGGAAGCCGTCGCCCGTGCGGTTTCTGAATATGATGTCCTTACCGTCGGGTGTCCATCCCATCACGATGTTGTTCGGACCCATCCTGTCCCCGAGGTCGTCGCGTCCGTTGGTGGCGGTGTAAGTCAGACGAACCGGCTCGCCGCCCTTCGCGGGGATGATGTAAACCTCGCGGTTGCCGTCATATTCCCCGGTGAAGGCGATTGTCTTGCCGTCCGGCGAGTAACGGGCAAACATCTCGTAGCCGATGTGGGAGGTAAGGCGGCGCGCCTCGCCACCGGAGAGCGGAGCCGTAAACAGGTCTCCGGCGTAGGAGAAGACCACATCCGTACCGTTTGTAGCCGGGAATCTCAACAGTCTGGCCTCCTCGGTCCTGTTGGTCTCCGGGCCGGCGCCGGCGGTCACCGGGACTGTCGAAACGGCCTGCGTTGTCGCTTCGACAAGCTCGGCGGCCGGGAAAGACTCGGCGGTCGCAAGCCGGGTGGTCGGACGGGCGGAACCGGCGACTACCACTCCACCCAGAAGAAGGGTCAGAATGATTCTTTTTTTGTCTGAAATCATATTCATTACTTTTAAATTATAACTATATTCCAATGATTCTTAATCTTTTGATTCATTTTCGGCATTGTGCGCAAGCCCAAAACATCCGTCAAGATAGTAAATATTACAGTCATATTCAACATTTTATTTGTGATTTATATTTGCAATCACTACATTTGCAGTTCTGGTTTTTAGATGGATCATTATGAATAATAATTCATTTCGAGAATTCCATCGATAGTTGGTATACTTGGTATATATTATTATATTGAAAGAGGTTATGGCATCAGTTCAGGCCTTCAGGCATTTGGTTATTTATTTGGTTGCGGTTCTACTATCCACCTCGCTCTGCCAAGTAGTCTCGGCGCAGGATGTGACATCGGTGGTCAAGGGTATTGTAACGGATTTTCAGGGACAGCCTCTCGCCGGAGTGGCCGTCAAGGTCGAGAACACCAAGACCTACACCGAGACCGGCGCTGACGGCCACTATTCCATCAAGGTCAGGAATCCCAAGACCGCAAGTCTGGAGTTCTCGCTTCTTGGCATGCTTCCCAAGAAAGTGAAGGTCAAGGGGGGGGGTACAATCAATGTAACTCTTGAGGAAGACACCTTCAACATCGACGGGGTTGTCGTCACCGGCTACCAGAACGTCAACAAACGGGAGCTCTCTTCGGCCATAGCCACGGTCAAGGCCTCGGACGTGATGGTCGCCGGGACGATGAACGTGGATCAGATGCTTCAGGGGCAGATTTCCGGAGTCGCGGTCACGGAGACCAGCGGGTCTCCGGGCTCCGCAGCCAAAATCCGCGTCAGAGGCACATCCTCGATCATCGGCAACAAAAGCCCTCTCTGGGTGCTTGACGGGGTGATTCTTCAAGACCCTGTCGAGATCGACCACTCCGACCTGACAGGCGACGACGCCGAGTACATGGTCGGCAACGCCATCGCAGGGGTGAACCCTTCGGACATCGAGTCAATCACCGTGCTGAAGGACGCCTCGGCCACGGCCATCTACGGAATACAGGCGGCCAACGGAGTCATCGTCGTGACCACCCGCCAGGGCAAGGAAGGCAAGCCTCGGATCTCCTACGGCGCGAACGTCTCGCTGAAGCAGCGGGACAGCTACAACAGGATGAACCTGATGGACGCCTACGACAGGATCGTTCTCTCGAAGGAGATCGTGGACGCCGGGCTTCACTACACGAGAAACATGACCTCCCTCAACCTCGGCTACGAAGGTCTTCTCAACCAGTACGAATCAAAGGGGCTTTCGCTCCAGCAGTTCAAGGACAAAATCGTGGAGATGGCCGAGCGGAACACTGACTGGCTCGGCATCCTCTACCGGAACGCCGTCACCAACAGCCACACTGTCAGCGTGTCCGGAGGAACGGACAGGACCACCTACTACACCTCCCTCGGGGCGGACATCCAGCCGGGTTCGGCCCGGGGCGAGGAATCCGACAGGTACACCATCCTCGCCAAACTGAACTCCTGGCTGACCAGGAAGCTCTTCGTCGGGGTGCAGCTGAACGCCTCGATGAGGGAGAACACCGGCTACTACGGCATCAATCCGAGAACCTACGCCTACTCCACGTCAAGGACGATCCCTTGCTACAACGAGGACGGCTCCCTCTTCTTCTACGAACCGTACAGCGCGCTCGGAGGCGGCAAGGACCAGCTCACGTTCAACTTCCTGAACGAGGCCGCCAATTCCGGCACGGAATCCAAGGTCAACAACGTAACCGCCAAACTCAATCTCCAGTGGCTGTTCTACGACGGCTTCAAGTACGAGCTGCAGGGCTCCTACACGAGCACGCAGACCATCAAGAATTCCTGGGCGAACGACAAGACACTGCAGGTGGCCAAGATCAGGGGCTACAGCAGCGACTACTATGTGGCCACGGGCTCGGACGAGTGGCAGGACTCTCCTCTGCCGGTGGGCGGAATCCTGGACTACTCCCAGACCGCGGCGGCTACTTGGGACATCCGCAACCAGCTCAGCTACAACAAGAATTTCGGCGAGCACGTGGTCAGCCTGATGGGTGTGCAGGAGCTGCGCAGTTCCCGGAACGACGGCTACACCCAGTACTCCTACGGCTACCTGCCGGACCGCGGCAAGACCGTCTCGCCGGCCTACACGGACAGGTACCTTGTCCAGCTTCAGGGCGGAAGCTTCAACCCCAAGATCACCGACAACGTGAGGAACGTGGTCTCGATGAGAGGCGTGGCCTCATATTCCTACAAGGACAAGTACCTCCTGAGCGGAAGTGTCAGCATGGACGGGTCGAACCAGTTCGGAACGAACCCCCGCTACAGGTTCCTGCCTATCTGGTCGGTGGCCGGGAAATGGACAATCTCCGAGGAGCCGTTCCTGAAGAACAACCAGAAACTCAACTATCTGGCAGTCAGACTGTCCTATGGAATCC
Organism: Bacteroidaceae bacterium; assembly: GCA_963642565.1. Taxonomy (GTDB): domain Bacteria; phylum Bacteroidota; class Bacteroidia; order Bacteroidales; family UBA932; genus Cryptobacteroides. The sequence goes on from CAVIGZ010000023.1 coordinate 7,336, forward strand.
AGGGCAATGTCGATTCCGGCACCTCTCCTGACCTTGTCATCAGGATCGGGGACATCAGCTCCGAGACCGGACTCGCCGAGTCACGGGTCAGCTACTGGCCGAACGCCGACTTGAGGTGGGAGAAGACCACCTCCTACAACGTGGGACTGGACTTCTCTCTGCTGGGCACCCGCATCAACGGAACGGTGGACTACTATAGGAAAGCCGGCACGGACATGATCATGACAAAGACGATCTCGGCGGTGAACGGCATCACGAACTACAAGATCAACGCGGGAGACATGGACAACTCCGGCATCGAAGTCGCACTGACCGGCTACCCGGTCAAGACCCGGGACTGGTCGATGAACATCCAGCTCAACTACGGCTACAACCGGAACACCCTGACCAAGGCCAACGAGGAGCTCGGAGTGGTGACCAACTCTGACCTGCTGTCGGGTTCGGCCCTGATCGTGGGCGAGTCCATCGGGACTTTCTACTCCTACGACTTCGCGGGGCTTGACCACGAGACCGGACTTCCGCTCTACCGGGACAAGGACGGGAACACGGAGAGGATCATCGACGGGCAGACCTACAAGAACTACACCCTGTACGAGAGCGAAGTCAATCTGGTCAAGTCCGGACTGCTCACTCCGCCGCACACCGGAGGAATCAACCTCGGACTTCGCTACAAGAGATGGCACCTCAATTCCTCGTTCACATATTCATTGGGAGGGACAGGCCGTCTGCCGTCGATCTACAACGGCAACTATTCCAAGATATTCGACCCTGAGTTCAATGTCTCGACCGATGTGATGGACCGCTGGAAGCAGCCGGGTGACGAGAAGTTCACGGACATCCCTGTCCTGATGGACGACTATTCCTACGACGGGCTGAGGCTGCGTCCGACCGACACAAGGGCCGGCAACATCCTCAAGGGTTCCGCGATGTACGACTACTCCACGGCGAGAATCTGCTCCTCGGACAACTTCCGGTGGAGGTCGGTGTCTCTGTCCTACAATCTGCCGGCAAGCGCCCTGAAGAAGCTGAGGCTCAACGCCCTGTCCATCCGTCTTCAGGCCACTAACCTGTTCATCATAGCCAACGGACGCTGGCACGGCTACGATCCCGAGCTGGGTGTCTCGGCCACCAGCCCTATTCCAAGATCATACACCATGGGTTTCAACATAACATTATAGGAGGACTGCCAGATGAGAAGAACACTTGCTTTGGCTCTTGCGGCTCTGCTGCTTGCAGGATGCGACTCCTTCCTTGAAAGGACATCGCAGAACCAGATAGTCCCGACAACCGTGGACAAGTACAAGGAAATCCTCCAGGGTAGCGACGGCTACTTCCTCAACATGCCGTCCTACGGCATCTTCGTGCAGATGATGACCGACGACATCGCCTACACCGACCTTTCGGACCGGCTGGAGGTCGAGAATCCGGTCGAGAGCACGAACCTGAGCGTTTACAGGAAAGTCTTCCAGTGGGCGGACGAAATAGAGGACGACGACTTCACAGACGGACTGTTCGGCTACCTCTACAGCCAGGCCCTTGTGGCGAACACCGTCCTTGAGGCCATCGACGATGCGGACGGCACCGAGGCGGAAAGGCGGACGGTGCGCGGACAGGCCTATTTCCACAGGGCTTTCGCCTACCTGATGCTCGCCAACCTCTACGCCAAGCCGTACAACGAGGCTGCGGAGAGCGACCCTTGCGTCCCGGTGAAGCTGACGGCGACCCCGGGCACGGAACTCTATCCCCGCGCAACGATGAAAGAGGTGTGGAGCCTCATCAGGGAGGACATCGACGCCGGCCTTGAATGCCTCAAGGGCGCGGACATCCCGAACATCTACGAGATCTCCGAGAAGGCCCTGTACGTCATCGCCGTGCGCGCCGCCCTCTATATGGAGGACTACGACGCCGTGATAGACTACGGGCAGAGGCTTCTGGACATCAACTCCAAACTCTATGACATCACGGGGCTCACGAGCTGCGTCAACCCGAATCTTGACACCCCGGGAGGATCCGACGTCAAGGGCCTCATCTCTTCCGACGACCCGGAGATCCTCTGGCTTTTCGGCAAGAACACCTGGCTGAAGAACGTGCTCGGAGGCCTTGCGGACAACCACATCTTCTACTACTCCATCTCGGATGACCTGCTGGACACCTACGACAGCGACCTCAGGGACGGCGAGACGGACAGGCGGAAGACCTACTACTTCTACGAGCCTTATATCTTCAAAGGGATAGCGAGCATGTGGTACAGCTACAACCTCTTCAAGTTCGACACCGAGGACGGCTACCACCGCTGCCAGGCGTTCAGGACTTCGGAAGTTTACCTCTCGCTGGCAGAAGCCTGCGCAAGGAAGTCCTCACCCGACTTCGACAAGGCTCTTGAATATCTCAACGCCGTCAGGCGCAACCGCATCAGCGGCTACACCGACAGAACCCTCACCGATGTCGGAGGGGCTTCCGGGATTGTCGAATATGTCTGGAGAGAGCGCCGCCGGGAACTCTGCGGCGAGGAGTTCCACCGGTGGTTCGACCTCCGGCGCGAGGGAGAGCCGCCCATCACGCACCGCTGGAAGGACGGCAAGACCTACAGGCTTGAGGCCGGGGACGAGGCCTATGTCCTCAACTTCCCCGCCGACGAGCGCAAGGTCAATCCGGACAACTACAATCCGCGTCCTTACAGGGAGGCAATAAACTGACGGAGGAATGAACATGAGAATCAGCTCACTGACGACAATCGCCGCCGCGCTGGCAGCAGGTCTGCTGGCCACAGGATGCGGCAAGGGCAAGGACTACGATTTCAGCTGGCTTGAGGAGGTCGGCATCGAATGTCCGGACGGAGTGAAGGACTTCAACGAGAAGTATGTCCTCCTGCTCACCAACGTGGTCTCCGCCCAGACATATTCATTCGACGGCAGCTACACCGTCCCTACGTCCTGCACCCCGGCCTCCGACGAGCAGACCGTCGCGGTCGCAGACTATCTGGACAAGGAGATCTTCCCGCTCTTTCCGGAAGGATTCATCGCCGCCAACATGCCGGGAACAATCTATGTCGCCGACAGCGTGGGCTTCAGCTGGACCTACGAGTTCAAGGACTACGATCCGGTGCGCAAGAAGGACATCAGCCGGACAGTGGAGAACACCCGCAATGTCTGCGGAGAGGTGGGCGGAAAGCAGATCACCTTCTCGGCCAAGGCTCTGGAGACCCGGGACAGGGACTCACTGCGCTTCGAATGGACCTCTCTCGTGATTGAACGGATGATGTCCAACACCAATCGCTGGCCGGAACCCGCGGAGTTCATGAAACTTGCGCAGGACAGGATCTACAACTACTTCGAGATGTCCTACTTCAAGTACTATCAGGACACCTACGGTAAGAAGAGCACGACATTCGGAGAACCTTTGACCCCTTACGCCGACAGGTTCAACCTCTACTACTACTGCGGATCTTTCAGGCCGTGCAGGTACAGCTACCAGCTCCATTACTACTATTCGGAGGAATATGCGAAGACCAGCAAATACGGCGACAGCGCGATCGAAGGCTTTGTCTATTACATAATGACCTACCGGCAGGACTTCGCCGACATGGTCGCGTTCCTTCTCTGCTTCGACAAGGATGAGCGGGAGGCGATGATCCGGAACGCGGCGGCGCAGAAGACCGTCAAGGAATATTCCAACTACGACTCAAGCGGCAACAAGACCGTCCGGGAGGAGGAACTGACCGTTGGAAGGGAGATTTTCGACGAGAGGATAGCTCTCGTGAAGAGTTACCTCAAAGAGAATCTTGACTGGACGATAGAATAAATTTCATAAATATCATGATGAAAGCTACTAAATTTATTTTCATTGCCTTGGCTGCATTTGCGGCCTCGGCTCTCACCTCCTGCGGCAGCAAGACCGTCATCAGCGGCACCTGGGAGGGCGGACAGGGCGACACTCTTGTGCTCTGCGAAAAGGTTCCCGAGGCGGATTCCATCTTCATCGCATCCGCAGTTGTGGGAGAGGACGGAAGTTTCTCGTTCGCAGTCGCCCCGGAGTACCCGAAGAGACTGACCCTCTGGTTCGGCGGAAAGTCCAAGGACATCTTCGTCGGCAAGGATCCGATCGGCGTGACAATCACCAAGAGGGAAGGCACGAACAGGAAAGGAGAGGCTTACTCGACTTTTGACTGCGCGGTTGACGGCGGACGCGACCAGAAGATTCTGGAAGACGGGGCTGAATTCACCCTCAGCAACGCCTTCATCCAGCTCGGCACGATGATCATGGCCTCCAAGCTGTCGGAGATGACCGACGAGAAGCAGATTGACTCGATAAGCCGCGGCATCGTCATGATGAAGGAGGCCTACGACTCCGTCATCCGGGTTTATCTCGACACTACTCGAAACTCTGTGGCTGTCACTTACTTCTTCAACGACTTCCTTCTGAAGAGCCGTCCGTTCGAGTTCGCGAGGGACTGGTACGACTCCCTTGACGCTTCCGTGAAGGGTTCAGTCCAGGGCCGCGACCTCGCCCGGAAGATCGAGGTGGCGTCCAAGTTCAGCGTGGGCGGAAAACCTGATGACTTCACGCTTCCTGACCCGGACGGAAAGGATTTCTCCCTCAGCCAGCTCCGCGGTCACTACACGATCATAGACTTCTGGGCTTCCTGGTGCGGCCCGTGCCTTGCGGAAGCTCCGAACGTGAAGGCCATCTACGAGAAGCATCACAAGGACGGGCTTGAGATTCTGGGCGTGTCGCTTGACGAGGAGAAGTCGCGCGACAAATGGGTGGCCGCCATCAAGGACCACGGTCTGGACTGGCATCAGGTCAGTTCGCTGAAAGGCTGGGACTGCCCGGTGGCCAAGGCATTCAATGTCACGGGAATCCCGAGAATGTTCATCCTCGACCCTGACGGGAAGATCATCGCCCAGGATCTGCGCGGAGAGGAACTCGCCGCCAAGATCGATGAGATTTACGCGAAATGAACCAACAACAATTTAACAAATAACAGTTATGAAAAAGACCTTTTTGATCGCCGCGGCGGCGTGCGTGGCCGCGACCCTGTCCTGCTCGAAGGACGTCGAGGTAAGCGGTGTCTCCCTCAACCAGACCGAGGTGACGCTCAAGACCGGTGAGACCTTCACCCTCGTGGCCACGGTCTCCCCTTCCGACGCCTCGGATCCTACCGTCACATGGACTTCGGACAACAGTTCCGTCGCCACCGTGGACAACAACGGTAAAGTCACAACAGTAGCCACCGGCACCGCCAATGTCAAGGCCACGGCCGGCGCATTCTCGGCCACCTGCAAGGTGACGGTGTTCAATCCGGTGGAGAGCATCACCCTTGACCAGACCACAGCGTCCGTCAAGGTCGGAAAGACCATCACCCTCACCGCCACTGTCAGCCCTGACAACGCCTCGGATCCGTCAATCACCTGGGCTTCCTCCGATGAGAAGATTGCTACCGTCGCCGACGGAGTAGTCTCCGCTGTAGCCGCCGGAGAGGTGAAGATCTCCGCCAAGGCCGGCGAGAAGACCGCCACCTGCACCGTCACAGTCCAGGCTCTCGACCCGATTGATGACATCACCCTGAAGGACGGCGAGATCTCGTTCAGCGTCAACATCGATGCCCCTCACGGCTACTGCGCCGTGGTTGAGGACGTTGCCGAGATTCAAGGTTTTGTTGACCAAGGGTGGATGGAATCAGCCCTTGGATGTCTTGCCCAGGCTCTCTACAACAATAACAAGGCTCTTACCGGTGCCACCGTCACAAAGACATCGACAGACCCGTTCTTCTACGGGATGGCCGGCGGTAAGGCAATCACAGCTGGAGGAACCTACTACATCGCCGTTGTCGCCCTTGACGCCAACAACGAATTCGCCAACAAGGACATCGTAACGGTCACCTATCCGGCGAAGTAGTTCACGTCCCTGAACATAACCACGCCGGCACACCCCGGCGGACAAAAAAAGAGAATGGCAAAATTTTGTAACGTGAAAATTTTGCCATTCTCTTTTTGTCCACCCCCTGTCCTGAACGCTGAAATGGCAGATATGCTCAAGCGCATAAGGAACTTAGCAGTCTGAAAACAAACGGTGGCAATCAACAATTGTGTACAAGTTTTAGAAAAAAGCTTGCTGCGATAATCGTGTTTTATTGGTTATTGAGATAAACCTTCTTCGCGGACAACATGGAATCTCCAGTCGGGAAGAAGCTTCCGACATGGCAGGTCGGAACGGTTTATTAAAGAATATGCGAGGAAGTTATTTTATCAAAATAATTTTAATAGAATAATTTTATTATATTTGCAGCAGATTGAAACAACTATGGACAAGTACAACAATCCGTTCTTTATCGCAGGAAGGATTCCGCCGGAATGCTTCTGCGACAGGGACGTGGAGACGCGCAGGTTGACCGGCTGCATATTGAACAACGAGAATGTCGTCCTGACTTCTCCCAGAAGGGTCGGAAAGACGGAACTGATTCATCATTGTTTTGACGATGACAGACTGAAAGATGGCTTTTTCGTGGTGTTCGTGGACATTCTCCACACTTCCAGCCTGAGGGAACTGATAATGGAACTCGGCAACGGAGTGTTCAAGAAAGTCGCCGGACATAGTGACAAGCTTATGAAGGCTTTTGCCTCAACCCTAAGGTCGCTTCAGGGAAGTTTCGGTTTTGACCCGGTGAGCGGAATGCCGACATTCAACGTCAGTTTGGGGGACATCACGGCTCCTGAATATACCATTGAGGAGATCTTCGATTATCTTGAAAAGGCTGACAGGCGCTGCATTGTCGTCATTGATGAATTTCAGCAAGTCGTGAAGTATCGTGAGAAAAGTGTGGAAGCATTGCTAAGGGCGAACATTCAGCGTTCCTCCAATTCCAACTTCATCTTTTCCGGCAGTGAGAGGCGCATAATGGATCAGATTTTTCTGGATTCAAAGAGACCTTTCTATCAGAGTGCGACCAATCTGAGCATGGAGCCTATTGACAGGGACATTTATGTCCGTTTTGCGCAGGGGCTGTTCGCAAGATATGGCAAGTCGGTTGCCGAGGACGCTGTGCACAGGGCTTATGATACGTTCGAGGGGGTCACTGCCTATGTGCAAAGGATAATGCATGATGTGTTCGCCGAAACCGCCGAGGGAGAAATGGCGGATGCCGGTCTTGTTGACGGGATGTCGTACCGTTTTGTCGAAGAGAGTTCCAGACGCATCCGCGAGCAGCTTTCGTTCATAACGGAACAACAGAAGGAATTGTTGTACGCCATTCATTCAGAAGGCGTGGCCAAGGGGCTGACAACATCGGCGTTTGTGAAGAAGCACAGACTGAAGTCCGCAAGTTCGGTTCAGTCGGCGACAAAGCAGCTGCTTGAAATGGATCTTATAACCAAAACTGGCAATGAATATGCTCTTTCAGATCCGTTGCTGAAACTCTGGCTGAAAGCCCAGTTCAAGGCACTTTGAAATTCATTGATGTGGAGTGTATGCTTGAAAAAGCAATTGACACCGGATTTTCATTAAAAATCCGGAATATGATTGCGAATTGCAGCTAAAACGAATGAATGTCGCCGACTGGTTTGACAGCTTGGCAGACAAAAAGAGGATGACCCTTTTTAGTCATCCTCTTCTTCTTTTTGTCCACCTTTCTGCCAGCGATTATTCAGCCAGTCCGCGGGCGCGGAGGAGGGCGCCGGGATCAGGCTCCGCACCGCGGAAGGAGAGGTAGAGGGTCATCGGCTCCTCGCTGCCGCCCTTCTCAAGGAAGGTCTGACGGAACTTCAGAGCGACCTCCGGATTGTAGATTCCCTGCTGCTTGAAGTACTCGAAGGCATCCTTGTCCAGAACCTCGGCCCAGAGGTAGCTGTAGTAGCCTGCGCTGTAGCCGCTGTTGAAGATGTGGTTGAAATAGGTCGTGCGGTAGCGCGGGATGATCTCGTCGATGAGGCCCATCTCCCGGCAGACCTTCTTCTCGAAATCGGCCACATTGGCGGCCTGGTCGCCTTCCGAAAGCTTCGCAAGATCTGCCTCAGTCAGCTCATGCCACTTCATGTCCAGAATGGAGGCGGCGCAAAGCTCGGAGGTCATGAAACCCTGATTGAACTTCCTGGCATTGTTGATCTTGGCCACGAGAGAGTCCGGAATGACTTCACCGGTCTCGTAATGCCTGGCATATTCAGCGAGGATCTCCGGCTGGAAAGCCCAGTTCTCGTTGAACTGCGAGAATGTCTCCACGAAATCGCGGGCGACATTGGTGCCGCTCACCGACGGATACCGGCACTTCGACAGAAGTCCGTGCAGGGCGTGGCCGAACTCGTGGAACACGGTCTCGACCTCATCGATGGTGAAAAGGGCCGGGAGCGAGTCGGTCGGGGCCGTCATGTTCCCCACATTGATGATGATCGGACGAACGTCATTACCCTCGGCGTCAACATATTGCTCCCTGAAATTCGTCATCCACGCCCCGCCTCTCTTCGAAGCGCGGGGGAAGTAGTCGGTCGTGAATATTCCAAGAAGGCTTCCGTCCGCGTCCGTGACCTTGAAAGCCTCGACCGCAGGATTGTAGAGCGGAACGTCCCCGAGCGGCTCGACATTGATGCCGTAGAGCTTGTGGGCGGCGAAGAAGATTCCGCCGCGGACATTCTCCATCCGGAAATACGGCTTCGTCAGATTCTCGTCCAATGAATATTTCCGGGCGCGCACCTTCTCGGCGTAGTAGAACCAGTCCCAGGACTCGATCTTAGAGCCGGCGGCAACCTTTCCGGCCAGAATGTCTTCATCCATGACCTTCTGCATGTCGGCGATCTCCTCCTTGGCCTTGGAGACAGCCGGACCGATAATCTTGCCAAGGAAAGCGTCCACGGTCACCGGATCATGAGCCATCTTGTTGTCCAGCTGGTAGGCGGCGAAATTGTCGAAACCAAGAAGCTTGGCCTTCTCGGCGCGGAGCCTCAGAATCTCAAGGCAGAGGGCCTTGTTGTCATATTCATTGCCATTGTTGCCCCTTGAGGAGTAGGCCTTGAACATCTCCTCGCGGCGGTCCCTGTCCTCGCAGGAGGTCATCTCAGAGGTGTAGGATGAGACAGGGACACCGAACTTCTCCTTGAAGGCGTTGTTCTCCGCAAGCAGGTTCGTGCCGAATTTCTGCTGGGCCGCGGCTATCTTCTGGTTGATCTCCTTGAGTCTTGACTGGGCGGCCTCGTCAAGGTCCACACCGTTGCGGGTGAAACTCTGGTAGAGTTTCTTGAGAACCATCTGCTGTTCCCTCGTAAGGGCGCTCCGGTCAGCGTCATAGACAGCCTTCACGCGAGCGAAGAACGCCTTGTTCATCGAGATGTTGTCCTCGTGCTCGGTGATCAGCGCCGTGGCCTCCTCGACCACCTTGTTCATCTCATCGCTGCCCTCGGTCTCCTGAAGATTGAAAAGCACGGCTGAAGTCTTTGTCAAAGTCCTGCCGGACAGCTCGTAGGCCGCCACTGTGTTCTCGAACGAAGGCGCTTCCTGATTGCTCAGGATGGCCTCAAGTTCCTTGTTCTGTTCCTCAATCCCGGCCTTGATTGCCGGAATGTAGTCGGCAAGCCGGATCTTCTCGAACGGCGGAATGCCGTAAGGTGTGTTCCATTCCTCCAGGAACGGATTGTTCTTTGTCTGTGTGCATGCTGCCATCATAGCGATCGCTCCTAATGCTAAGATTGTTTTCTTCATCTTAGTGTATGTGTTTAATTAAAGTTCATTGACAAAAGTGTCAGTTCACCTTCTCGACCCCGTCGAGGTCGATGAGGGAGAACTGAGCCTGACCCTGATAGACGGTGAGGATGCCCTTGACGTTGATCTTCGCGCCGGAAAGGATGTCGGGGTCGATCTGCGTGTCGGCAAAGCGCGCATAGCCGCTCGTGCGGATCTGCACATCCGTACCGTCCATCTTGAAGTACTGGCTTACCGCATATGCGTCGGCGTTCTTCAGCAAGGTCTCTTTGAGATCCGGATCCGAAACCTGCCTGGCATAGTCAGCGGAATAGGCATCATCGAACTTGCCGGAATTGATGTAGTCTATGAAGCCCTGCTTTGACATCGCCCAGGTGGTGATGCCCCAGGTCGGATCCGCCACCGGAGCGTAGTTCTTGCCCGTGGAGGAAAGGAATATCCTGTTGGACGAAGCCTTCTTGTCCTTGTAGGAGTCGATGTAGATCAGGCAGAAGATCTCTCCTCCGTAAGTAAGACCGTCAAGCTCGACGTAGCAGCCGAGATTCTCCTCTTTCAGGAGGTTGGCGGCGGTGACTTTCTTCGCCTCCAAAGGAGTGTCAACCTCGCCTCTGAATATGTGGGTGTCGATGATGTATTGCACGTCAAGGTAAGAAGTCTCGTACTCCCCGGTCGGGTCGGCATAGCCCAGCTGCAACATCCCGTTGTAGGCTCCGAGGGTGAGACCGCTGCATTTGACCCAGACCCACTGGCCGAGCTTGTAGTCGTTGTAGAGGGCAGTCTTGCCGATCTTCAACTCGATTCCGCCCGTGGCATCCTGGATGTAAAGACTCTTGTAGATGTTGCCGCTGCGGTCCTCGGAGACAACCTGCCCGCCTATGACGATGTCCTTCTCAATCTTTACCGGACTGTTCTTGTACAAGGCCTTGAGTTCAGCGATGGTCGTGTTCGGGGTCATCGTCACAGGCTCATAGACATCGGCCCTGCCGTAGTCGGTGGTGAAGACCTGGTCCCACTCCTCGCATGAGACGAGGGCGAACAGGGCGGCGACAAGCGTGAGATATATTCTTTTCATAACCTTCTAGAATCTGAAATAAACGTTCAACATGTAATTGACTCCGCTCATGTAGAAGTACTTGGAGTCAAACCTGTAGAATCTCTCCTTGCTGACGGTGTTGTCCACAAGACGGGTCTGCTCGTAGCCGCCGGTACGCACGTCCTTGTTGTTCAGGAGGTTCTTGACCTGAAGCGAGAAGCCGAGCTGGTACTTGTTCTGAATGTACCAGGACTTGCCGACGCTGGCGTTCACCAGCGCGAAGTTCTTGAACTTCTCCTGCGCGGCCATGTACTCGATCTCCCGGGCGGTGACCAGGCCGTCCGGGCCGGCTGTGGCCATGTCCGTCCTGTAGAGCGGGTTCATGTCAAGGTAGGAGTCCCCGAAGAAGTCCACATCCGCATCGATGAACCAGTAGTTCTTGTTCCAGGCGAGGCCGAGGCTGGTGGCAAGCTGCGGAGTGCCGGCCACGTAATGCCGCACGGTCTTGCCGTCCGCCGTCGGGTGGCTCTTCCAGTAAGGAATTATGACACCGTAGGTTCCGGCGACATATTCAGCGCTGTTGTCATAGGTCTGGTACATCGTAGGATTGGAAGTGTAGATGTACCGTCCGTAGGTGAACACTCCCTGGAGGGAAAGGTTCGGGACAGGGGTAGGCACCTTGAAGCCGAGCTCGACTCCGATGTGACGCTCGTCTATTCCCGACATCGCGAAATTGGTGAAAGAGTTCTGCGAATCATCGTAGAAGCTCATCACGTCCGTCTGGTCCTTGATTGTCGTGTAGAAGGCGGTGACGCGAAAGTCGTAGCCGGAGTTGCGGTAGGCGTAGTTGATGTCCGCCGTCAGGGTCTTGGTCGTCTTGAGGTCCGGCATAAGCGTGTTCCTCGTCCTCGGAGAGATGAACGCCCGGTCGAAAGTCGGAGCCTCGGTGAGGTAGGCGGCGGCGGCGTAGATCCTGTGGCCTCCGCGGATGAAGTAGCTGAGGTTCAGCTTGCCGGAGCCGGTGAGGAAGTCCTTCTTCTCGGACTCGCCCTTGGATGTGATCGGACTGCCGTCGATCTGGTCATAGTTCGTGATGACCTTTCCGTTGTAGGTGAACGGATTGCCGTTGTCGTCGAGTCCCGGGAAAAGGCCCTTTCTCAAAAGACCTTCCCTCCAGAATTTTGAATATCCCAACCTTCCGGCGACCGTGGCCTCCAGCCCGCCGAACGTGAAACGTCCCGAAGCCCAGGCCTCGGCGCGGCGGACGTGGGCGTAGTAGTCGTAGCCGTACTTGTCACCTTGCTTGAGAGTCTGGGCGGCTCCGTTCTTGAGGTAATAGTCGAGATCGTTCTGAATCATCGTCGGATAGGCGGCGAAATCCCTCTCGGCGAACTGGTCGATGTTGACGTAGTAGTCTCCGCCCAGAAGGTCATCCAGAATCTTGTAGTTCTCCGTGCGGTTCCATTTGTAGGAAAGCCCACCGGTGACAGTCAGGAACTTGACAGGATTCCATTTGCCGTTAATGGCGAAGTTGAGGTCGTTCTGATCCACCCGCCTCTCCTCGATCACGTACTTGGAGCGGTTGCCCGAGTCCGTGGCGTTCAGGGAGTTGACAGCGTAGAGACGGTCCCAATTCAGATGCGTGGTCGATGTGAGGCCGGACTCCCATGCCTCCTTGGCCCAGGCGTACTTCGCATAGTTCTGACGGTTGTAGTCGGTGTTGTCCATGTAGAAATAGCTCGGCAGATTCCTGTAGTAGTCAGGACGAGGATCCGGAGCATCGTACCAGTCAAGGGCCGTGTAGCCGTTCTTTCCGAACCTGTAAAGCACTGTGGCCGATGCCGAGAACTTCTGGGATTCCGGAGTGAAATCGTACTTGAGAATCGCGATAGGCTCGTGGGTCTTGCGGACGCGGGCGTTGCGCACCTTGCCGTTATAGTAGCCCCAGTTGGAGTTGTACATGTTGTCTCCGGTCAGGTCGTAAACCTCCTGGGTGGAGCCGTTCTGGGCTCCGCGCTCGCCGGGAGCGGCCATGAATGTGAATCCGAGCTTGTGTTCCTCGTTAAATTTCTTTTCCACCGCTCCGTAGTAGCCGAACGAACGGTAGAAAACACCTTTGATCCAGTCGTTTCCGCCAAGTCTCGCGGATGCGCTGAAGGCGTAGGACCAGCCGTTGTCAAGCTGGCCGGAAGCGTAGGTCAGCATCAGACGGAGCCTGTACAGGGCACTGTTGGTCAGCATGCTGCCTCGCCAGCCTGTACGGACGGAAGAGGCCATCGGCATGATGTTCGTGAGGCCGTTGTAGCCGCCGAACCCGAAATCGGAGACCTCCGCTCCGTTCACGGACTCCTTGCTTCTTGTGGCCTCGTTCAGACCGCTCCACAGGGAGTAGGGAGTGTAGCCGGTGATGGCGTCGTTCATCCTCACACCGGCGAGATAGACATCCTGAGACTCGCTGGAATAGCCGCGGACACGGAACCGCACGGAACTGAAGTTGTAGCCGGCCATGTTGTTGAACACATCGTTCTGACCGAAAAGGATGGTAGGGCTGTCCTGATAGCCAGAGTCATCCATGTCGAATTCGGAGAAGCTGGCATCATCCACCTCGGCGACCTTAGCCACCGGTGTAAGGGACAGAGTGAACATGTTTTTGACATAACCGTCGTTGACGGTCACGTTCACCGTGGACCGGAGGTAGTCCGGGCTTTCGATGACGAGGTCGTACATCCCGTCCTTCAGGTTTCCGATCTGGAATGTACCGTCCTGTCCGGCTTTCACGCGGGCGACTTCCTGACTTCCTGAGTACAGAATCAGGTCCGCCCCGTCAATGGCCGCCTTGCTCAACCGGCTGACGACCGTACCCTTCACGCCACCGGTGTAGGTCTGGGCCGACAGTGTCAGTGCCAAAAACAGAGCCGTGGCGGCAAGGAATATTCTTTTACTCATAAACTTTGAATATTAACTTCTTCTATATAGCAAATAAAGTAAGCACTTGTTAGAAGCTGTTTTCCATGTTGGACGGTCACTTGTTGCTGATGACAATGTAGGTCGGATAATGGTCGCTGTAGCCACCGACGTAAGATCCGGAAGAATAGGTCCGGAACGGGGTCCCCTTGTACTGGCCGGTCTGCTGGACCATGAACGGCTGGCTGAAGACACGCCCGTAGTAGTTCCCCTTGACGATGGGCACGATGCGCAGAGACCCCTTGGGAGCGTTCACCAGCGCCTCGTTGGCGAGGATGATGTCGTAGATGTTCCAGTCCCCGCGGTAGGCCAGAGAGCCGTAGCCGGCTTTCAGCATGGATGTGAACGGAGAAAAGAAGTCCAGTTCCCCGACCTCGGCTGTGTTTTCCTTGCCGCGCAGGTAAACTGTCATGCTCTCGTCCGTCGGGTTGTCGTTCATGTCACCCATCACCACGATCTTGATTCCGGGATATTCATTCATCAGCCTGACGGAGTGCTCGTAGATGATCTCGGCGCCGCGGCTCCGCAGGTCGCCGCCCTTGCCCCCGAGCCGGGAAGGAAGGTGCGCCACGAAGAACGCGAACATCTCTCCCTTGATCTCGCCACGCGCCAAGAGAATGTCCCTGGTGCGGAAATTCCTTTGAGCCTCCCTGTCCATGTCGAAGGTGATGTCCTTGCTGTTGAAATCGAACGGGATGGACTTGCTTTCAAGCAGATTGAACTGCTCCGGACGGTAAAGCAGAGCCACGTCCACACCCCGTCTGTCAGGACCGTCATAGTGGACGATCTGGTAGTTGGCGTCCGCGATCTCCGGCTGGCCGACCAGATCCTCAAGCACGTGACGGTTCTCCACCTCGCTGAGGCCCAGAACCGTGTGGAAAGTCTTGTTCTCATCCGCCATCGCCTTTACCACAGCGGCGATGTTGTGGAGCTTGCGGTTGTAGCGCGCGTCAGTCCAGCGGTTAGCGCCGTCGGGGAGATATTCATAGTCATTCTTGCCCTCGTCGTGGTAGGTGTCGAAGAGGTTCTCCACATTGTAGAAGCCGATGACATAGCCCCTCGCGCCCTTGCCGTCCTTGGCGAAGGCCGTGACCGCAACGGCAAGAAGCAGAAGCGAGGAATAAAATAATTTTCTTAAACGCATGTTGGTTTTGTATTATTTCTAATGTAGTTTACCACCACCAGGAGATCTTGGCTGGATCCTCGGCCTCTATCTTGGCTGCCACTTCCTCCCCCACTTTCTCCGGAAGGTTCACGAAAAAGTCAAGCCCCGTCTTCTTCTCAAGGTCATCAACCGACATTGAATACGAAGAATCCACGGAATTGCTGCCGTAAACCTTATGGTCAAACCAGACGGCGCAGGCGGAATAGCCGGAATAACCTATCGTGGAGTTTTTCAGATAGCGGAGGACAACCTTGTAGTAGGCAGTCGGAACCGTGACTTTTTTGCCGACATTGTCGAGGGCGTACTTCACGGTCTCGCCCTCCTTGTAGTCGATGACGCATCCGGTGACGACATACAGCGTGTCCGAGCTGTTGGCCCAGGAGCGGACTTTGTTTTCAAGGTTCGCCCAGATGCCTCCATTGAACCCGTTGTTGATCTGCGGGGTCATGTTCGTGCCGTAGAAAGTCTGGACGTTTCCTGAATATGTGAGCCGGTCGGCTGAAGGAATCTGGTGACCTCTGGCGTACCATCCGTCGTTACCCTCTCCGTAAGCTTTGAATAATACCGGCTGACTGTCCTGGGGCAGCAGCGGGTCAAGCCCCCATGAGTTTGTACGGCTTCCGGAGCCGATGTTCCATTTGCAGAGAGGATAGGCCACCCACGGTGCGACCAGATTGTCGTAGTCCCAAATGTAGGAGTAATTCCTTGTCTTTTGGGAATTTATGATCATCGAGTGTGTGAACGCGTCCGTCCCCTCCGGAACCGCCGGGAGTTCCAGCCATCCGGTCTTGACTTCAATGGACGGCGGCAGTTCATCGACATTGCCGCCAGTCCCGCATGCGAACAAAATCAGGGCAACCACGCCCAAACTCCATTCCGCTATGTCTTTCAATCCGATCCTCACTTACTCGGCTTTTTTCTCAAGGACTTTGACCTCAGTGGCAATGACATTCAAGAGATTCGAACTGGTGTTGAGAGTATTGAAGAAACCTGTCACCTGAACCTTGTCTCCCTCGCCGAATGTCGAATACAATGAAGACGGCGCGCTGGAAATGGCACCCTTGAACTTTGTCGCTCCTTCCACCTCAAAATTGGTGTAGCTGCCATTCTTTACAACCTTGGCCGTGTATGTGACATATTCAGCGACACTTGCGGTGTAGGAATCGAAAGTGGAGGTGATGTCCTTTGCGGCCGGATATGTCACGGTGTTTCCTGAAGACACGGTCGTGGTTTTGGGAGAAGTTATCTCCGGCAGTCCGTAATACTCTTCCAGGGTACCTTTAAAGGTAACCTTGTCTCCAACCGTGACTATCGGTGTCGAATTCTGATAAACATAAATGCTTGATGTTCCGTCGGTGACCACATATCCTTTGGTCGTTATGGCACCCACCAGAACTTCCTCGGACTCTACAACCGTATTTGCATCCCTGTCAGCCGTAAGCATCTGGGCAAGAGTCATCTTGGTTCCCGGAACATCAGGGTTGTCACCATCGCCATCTCCGTCACCATCTCCGGTGTCGAGGTCAATGCCCTTTGAGAAGTCAATGACTGTCCCGGCGGCCTCGGAAACGGAGAGGCAAAGATCATCGATGCGGTAAGCACTTGCGACATCCGCCTTTACATAGATGCCAAGCGCAGCAGTGCCTGAAGGGACGGTGAAGTTGGAGGTGGCGACATCCCAACGGCCATCCTTGTCACCGTTAGGGAATGAATATTCCAGCTCGGTCCATTTCTTGCCATCATTGCTGACATAGACGTGGAACTCGCTGTGTTTGAAGAGGCTGCCGTTGTCCTGACTGTACTTTTCAGCTCCGAATGTCAAGGAATAGTCAGTCCCGGACCGCAGCTTGATGCCTGTCACGGCAAAATAGGCAGACGAGCCGAAGAACAGATTGTTGGTTCCTGATCCTTCATAGTCAGAATAGGTGCCGTCGGAAGTGGAGTTGGCCCTGACTGACATCGCCTTGAAGGAATATTCCTCGCTTCCGACACCGGTACCGGCAGCATTCTTCCATCCTTCAAACTGGTCAAGATAAGGCCAGCTTGATCCGGTCCCGTAAGTCTTGGCGGCCTCCTCCTTGTCGAAGTCGTTTTTGTAAACGATGAGATCCTCGGCGGAGCCGATTCCTTTCTGTTTTACGGTCAAGGTTTTGGCATCAAAACCGATGTCGAACTTGACGGATCCTTCACGGTCAAGACCTGTGTTTTCCAGCACCGCGATCTCGACGGTCACCGCCTTGGAGGAAGCGTCCCCGCTCTTCGGATTGATGGAGATCCAGTCCTGCTCGGTCGTGGCCTTCCATTCTCTGGTGGCGGTCAGCTGCACGGTGGCCCCACCGCCGTTCTGTTCCAAAGAAATCTCGGACCGGTCAAGTTCCACGGACGGAGCCGCAAGATCCTCTTTCTTGTCCTCGCACGCTGTCGCGGCGAACCCAAGCGCGGCGACTGACACGATAAAAACCCAAAAATCTATTGCTTTCATATTTCAATTGTATAATATATTCTTCACCTGTCAAACAGTCTGCTAAATTACGACTAAATATTCAATTAAAAAACACGTCCGGACAACGAACAATAGCGCGCTATGTTAGAAGCTGTTTTGATTTGTTTGAAATGTTCTTTGAGGTAAATAAATCTTCAAACAAAAAAATCAAAACAACTTCTTATTCTTTTAAGTTCAAGGACTTATGAATTACTGCCGGGGCACAAGGGAGGGCAACATTTCAGAACCTCTTGATTTACATTATTTTACACATCGAGGTTCCCCGCTAATGTCATTACGTCCGTTACGTAACGCAAATTACGCGACGGGGCTGCGAACTTACAGATCCAGGTCGAGCTCGACGGGGCAGTGGTCGGAACCGAGGATCTCGGTGTGGATCCCGGTGGCTGCGATCTTGTCCTTTAGGGAGTCGGAGACGAGGAAATAGTCCAGGCGCCAGCCGACGTTCTTCTCGCGGGCGTGGAAACGGTAGGACCACCAGGAGTATTTCACCTCGCCCGGGTGCTGGAACCGCCAGGAGTCCGTGAAACCGGAATCCAACAGTGCGGAGAACTTGCCCCGCTCCTCGTCGGTGAAGCCGGCGTTGCGGCGGTTCGTGTCGGGATTCTTGATGTCCATCTCATTGTGAGCCACGTTCATGTCGCCGCAGACAACCACTCCTTTGCGGGCGGCGAGGCCGGCGAGATAGTCCCGGAAGGCGTCCTCCCACCGCATGCGGTAGTCCAGCCGGCGGAGACCGTCCTGCGAGTTCGGCACATAGACGCAGACGAGGTAGAACTCCGGCATCTCAAGAGTGATGACGCGCCCCTCGCGGTCATGTTCCTCAACACCGATTCCGTACGTCACCGAGAGCGGCGTGTGCCTTGAATATATCGCTGTCCCGGAGTAGCCCTTCTTCTCGGCCGAATTCCAGTACGAAGTGTAGCCCAGGAACTCCAGATCCAGCTGTCCCGGCTGCATCTTCGTCTCCTGAAGACAGAAGAAGTCCGCGTCCAACGCATTGAAAACCTCGTCAAACCCTTTCCCGGCGCAGGCCCTCAGGCCGTTCACGTTCCA
>CAVIGZ010000024.1:0-24798 GCA_963642565.1 Bacteroidaceae bacterium
AGACCAAAAAGACGAGCAAAAGCACCAAGTTATTTTTTAGGAATCACTTAAACGTTTAATAATTACCTCAATGACCATAGGCGACGATTTCAAGATAATTTCTGACAGAACGGCTGACGGTGTCAGGCACATAACGGCGGAGCCAAGCGCGGTCGTGTGCTCGGCACAGATTGACTTTGACCTTGTGGACGGGAGAATCCACAACCTTCATTACGTCAGAGGATGCGACGGGAATCTCCAGGCTGTCGGGAGGCTTCTGGAGGGGATGGATGCAGACAAGGCCGTCAGGATTCTGTCCGGAGTCAACTGCCGCGGGCGCGGCACGTCCTGCCCGGACCAGTTGACCAGGGTGCTGCGGGAGGTGACCGGATAAGACGGCGCTTTGCAGGTCACAACCGTCCGGCGCCTCCCGGCGGACACTTCAGGCAAAGGCTCAGCGGGCGGAGAGGAACGAGACGTAGCGGCGGCGGATGATGCCGTGACGGCCGACTTCCAGAATAAAAGGCATGGAGGAAAGGTCGAAGGTGTCAAGGAGAACCTTGCCAAGGCCGGGATCAGAGTCCATTATCTCATCCACATTGACCTCCAAGGTTCTAAGTCCAAGGGTATCAGCGGCGGAGAGTTCGGCCCTGCAGAGCGGACAGCCCGCAGAGTGGAAGACTATGTAGCCGCCTTTTCTCCGGATTCTGTTCCATGACCTGTCGGAAAAGACATCGCCGGAAGAGACCGCCAAAGATCTCAGGTCCTTGGCCTTCGGCAGTTTCGAACCCACAGGAGTCCTGGACAGCAGGTCTTTCATCATGCGCGCAAGCCCCACGACCCGGAGGGTGTCGTCAGGCGTGTTCCAGATCCCGGGACGGGAGAGGACATAATCATCGATGAAAGGGGCGGCGCCTTCCTTGCAGGTCTCGTCGCGGCGGGAGGTCAGCCAGTAGAGGAGGTCGCCTTCGAGATGTTTGAAGGATGCGGTGTCTCCTTTGGCCAGAGTACGGGATTCAATGGCTTCGGCCATCGACAGGATTCCGGCCGGATCCGGGCGCTTCGACAGGCTCAGCGGCCGGGCGGTGTCGTCGTACGACGCAAAGAGCTTGTCCATCAGAGCGGCGGAAGCGGCACTGCCATATTCATGGTCCGCGAAACCGGGGAAGGCGATGTCGAGAAGACGTTCCAAAGCGGCGCTGTCCAAACCCCTGCCGGTTATGATTCCGTCTCTATCCACCAGAAACATCCTCGGAGTCTGCAGAACCCCGTATTTCATCTGGTAATCTGACGCGACCTCCGGATCCCAAAGGTTGAATATTCTCGTCCTCGGAGCGTTGATGTTCATCCGGTCAGAGAGCCACCGCCGCCAACTTTCCTTGTCGCCACCGGTATAGACCGCATAAAGATCGACCGGCCAGTTCCGGGAATCCAGCAGAGGACGGAGAAGCGTCGTCTCCAACTTGCACTTGGCGCAGTCAGTGTCATAGAAAAGCAGTATCCGATAGCGGTCAGCAGGGCCCCCGAACGCGACAGAATCCCCTTCAAAGCTCTCCATCACGAAAGAAGGAGCCGACTCACCAAGAAGCGACTGACGGTTGAAGTCAGCGAATATCTTGGCGTTGAGCAGCACCTCGTCACCTCCCATGCTCACAAGCCCCGAAGCGAACCAGGTGTCTGTAAGATGAACCGCGACACCCTCGTCTCCCATAAGTGTGGAATTAAGGTAATGCCCGTAGGCCTTGAGGGCGATGTGTTGACGCAGGATCGAATCCTTGGCGGAATCAATCAAGAGGTCGCACTCCTCAATCTTGACTCCGACATCCTGAGGCTCAAGAATTTGAAAATATTGTTCCAGCCGCTTGTCAAGCTCCTTCAGACGTGTCGAATCGACCTGCCCGGTGCATGGAAGCGACTGCGGAAGCCCAAAAAAAAGGCCTATGAATATGAATATGACCGCGCAGCGTCTCATCTGACATCCGGCAGCGCCACACCCTCCGGAATGAACTGCGACAGATCGCCATGATGGCGCACCACGTCCCTCACGGCCGAGGAGGAGATGTGGGAATATTCCTGGGCGGTCGGGATGATGATGGTGTCCACCTCGGGAGCCAGATGGCGGTTGGCGTCGGCGATCGCCTGCTCGTTGTCGAAGTCAGTCATGTTCCTCACTCCCCTGACAATGTGGCGGACTCCAAGTTCACGGCAGATGTCGATGGTAAGACCTTCGTAATGAATGATTCTCACTCCATTCAACCCACGGGTGGCCTGACGGATGATGTCCTCGCGCTGTTCCATCGTGAAGAAGCCTCGCTTGTCCTGGTTGATTCCAACGGCCACGATGACCTCGTCGAAGATTGTCAATGCCCTGGTCAGAATGTTCAGATGACCGGACGTGAACGGGTCGAACGACCCCGGAAACAATGCGATTCTACTCATTATCCTATAGTTGCCAGTTAATTGGAGACTTGCCCTCACTCACAAGGATCTCATTCGTCCTCGAGAAATGGCGGCAGCCGAAAAACGCCCCGCGCGCCAAAGGTGACGGATGCGCCGCCTCCAGCACATGATGCCTCGAAGTGTCGATCAGCTCCCTCTTGCTTCTGGCGTAATTGCCCCAAAGCAGAAAGACCACGCCGCCGCAATTGTCAGAGACGTAACGGATAACAGCATCGGTGAACTGCTGCCAGCCGATCCCGCTGTGCGAAGCCGCCTCTCCGGAACGGACAGTCAGAATCGAGTTCAGAAGCAGAACTCCCTGCCGCGCCCAGTTCTCAAGATTCGGACGGCCGCTCATCCTTATTCCGAGATCATCCTCAATCTCCTTGAATATGTTCTTGAGGGACGGAGGAGCCGGGACATTGTCCGGGACCGAAAAGCTCAGACCCATCGCCTGACCGGGGCCGTGGTAGGGATCCTGTCCCAAGATCACGACCTTGACCTGATCCACAGGGGTCAGTTCGAAGGCTTTGAATATCTCCGGACCCGGAGGGAAGATGATCTTCCCCTGCGACTTCTCGCCGTGCAGATAACGGGCAAGCGCGGCAAAATAGGGTTTCCCGAACTCACCTTGCAGCGCTGTCTTCCAACTTTGCTCTATCCTTACGTCCATAACAGATGGCAATCAATCTTCGGGGAAGCCACATCCTCCCCGAAACGATCGCTAAGATAGAAATTAATCTTTGAATATGTACGAAATCACGTCGTCAATGTTCTTGACATAGTGGAACGACAGACCCTCGACGTAGATCGGCTTGATGTCCTCGACATCCTTGCGGTTGTCCTCGGAGATCACGATCTGTGTGACCCCGGCCCGTTTCGCGGCAAGGATCTTCTCCTTGATCCCGCCCACAGGCAGCACCCGGCCGCGGAGCGTCATCTCGCCGGTCATGGCAATTCCCGGTTTCACGGCCTCTCCACGCAGGGCCGAGACCATCGAACTGACCATCGTTATTCCGGCCGACGGCCCGTCCTTAGGCACGGCTCCCTCCGGAACGTGGACGTGGACGTCCTTGGCCCCGAATTCCTCGCATGTCATTTTGGCAAGCTGTGGATGAGCCTTGATGTACTGATAGGCTATCGTGGCGGACTCCTTCATCACGTCGCCCAGATTGCCGGTCATCGTCATCACGCCCTTGCCGCCGCTCACGGAACTCTCGACGAACAGAATCTCGCCTCCCATCTGTGTCCAGGCAAGGCCGGTGACGACTCCTGGGGCCTCATTGCCCTTCTGGAGGTCATGGAAATTGGTCGGCAGTCCGAGATATTCCTTGAGATGCTCCTTCTTGATGACGGTCGGCCAGCTCTCGCCGAGAGCGATCTTCCTGGCCGTCACGCGGGCGACCTTGGCGATCTGCTTCTCGAGACCGCGGACACCGGACTCGCGGGTATATTCATCGATGATTCTTTCCAGAGCCGCCTTGTCGATGCGAAGTTCCCGCTTGCCGATTCCGTGCTCCTCCAGCTGTTTTGGCACAAGGTAACGCTTCGCGATCTCCATCTTCTCCTCGGCAAGGTAGCCTGTGACGTTGATCAGCTCCATCCTGTCAAGCAGGGCCGGCTGGATCGTGGAGATGTTGTTCGCCGTGGTGATGAACAGCACGTTGGAAAGGTCGTAGTCGATGTCCAGATAGTTGTCGTGGAACGCCACGTTCTGCTCCGGGTCAAGCACTTCCAGAAGAGCCGAGGACGGGTCGCCCTTGTAGTCGCTGCCGACCTTGTCGATCTCGTCCAGAACGATGACAGGATTCGAGGTGCCAGCTTTGTCGATGCCGTTCAGAATACGTCCCGGGAGGGCTCCGACGTATGTCTTCCTGTGACCCCGCAGCTCAGCCTCATCGTGCATGCCGCCGAGGGCTATCCTTACATATTTCCTGCCGAGAGCCTTCGCGATCGACTTGCCGAGGCTCGTCTTTCCGACTCCGGGAGGGCCGTAGAGACAGAGGATCGGGGACTTCATGTTGCCCTTGAGCTTTAGGACGGCGAGGTATTCGATGATCCTTTCCTTCACCGTGTCAAGGCCGTAGTGGTCGCTGTCCAGCACCCTTTGGGCATGCTTCAGGTCAAGATTGTCCTTTGACATCTCGCCCCAAGGCAGGTCGAGCAGGAACTCTATATAATTGTACTGTATGCTGTAGTCCGGCGAGGAAGGGTTGTACTTCTCCAGTTTGGAGAGTTCCTTCTCGAACTGCCGGGCCACCGCCTCCGGCCATTTCTTTGTCTTGGCCTTTGCGCGGAACTTCTCGAACTCCTCCTCTTCGTCCATCCCGAGTTCCTCCTGGATGGTTCGGAGCTGATTGTTGAGGTAATATTCCCTCTGCTGCTGGTCGATGTCGCTCTTGACCTTCTGGTTGATCTCCTGTTTGATCTTCAGAAGCTGAATCTGCGTGTCAAGTACCTGCAGGAGTTTCATCGCCCTGACCGTGATGTCGTCGATTCCCAGCAGCTGAACCTTCTCCATGAAGTTCTCGACCTCCACGGTGGTGGCTATGAAGTTCACGAGGAAAGCGTAGTTGTCGATGGACTTCAGGGCCCCGACAGCCTCTTTCGGAGCGAAGGATGATGACTTTATGATGACGGCGGCCTTCTCCTTGAGGGATTCCGCGATCATTCTGGTGTTGTTGTCGCCCTCCGGAATGATGTCCTCGATGTACTTGACCCTGGCGGTGATGTACGGCTCGTACGAGACGATTCCCGCCATGCGGATGCGCTTCACACCCTGAATAATGGCCGTGACCGTGCCGTCCGGCATCTCCAGAACCTTCATCACGCGGCTTACGGTGCCATATTCATAAAGATCCCTTTCCATCGGATCCTCCACGGTGACATCCACCTGCGGGACGGCTCCTATGAACAGCTCACGCCTCTCGGCCTCCTTGATCAGGGTCATTGATTTCTGCCGGCCTATGGTGACAGGATAGACCATCCCCGGGAAAAGCACCGCGTTCCTCAAGGCGAGGATCGGCAATGTGTCAGGGAGGTCTCCAGCCTCCACCTTGATCTGTTCATCTCCCTGCATCACGGGGATTATGTTCACTTCCGCGGTCCCTGCCGGGAAGAAAATGTCCTTATTGTTTCCTGTGTTCATAATGCTCATCTTAAAGCGCCCGGGACCCCTCCTGCCAAATTGGCAGAATCCACCAA
The DNA here is from genome assembly GCA_963642565.1 of Bacteroidaceae bacterium. Lineage (GTDB taxonomy): Bacteria > Bacteroidota > Bacteroidia > Bacteroidales > UBA932 > Cryptobacteroides. The sequence continues at coordinate 5,623 of CAVIGZ010000024.1, forward strand.
GCCCGAAAGGCAGCCGGAAGTATGGTCAATCACCGTGCCAAACGGGCTTGGTAAATAATTTATGTATATGATTTTGAATATTAAAAAAATAAGTCTATTTTTGTAGCCCCGAAACGAACTTTGGGGGATAGTATGGTAAATCCTAACAAATTTAATAGATTATGACAAAGGCAGAAATCGTGAATGAGGTTGCGAAGTCAACCGGAATCGAGAAAATCGCAGTTCAGTCCGTTATCGAGGCTTTCATGGACACCGTAAAGGGTTCCATCATCAGGAAAGAGCCTGTTTACCTCCGCGGATTCGGCAGCTTCATCGTCAAGCACAGAGCCAAGAAGGCGGCGAGGAACATCACCAAGAAGACAACCATGACCATCCCGGCTCACGACATCCCGGCTTTCAAGCCTGCCAAGATCTTCGTGAACGCCGTCAAGGAAGAGAAATAATTCTTAAACATCTTTTATTATGCCAAGCGGAAAAAAGAGAAAAAGACATAAGATGTCGACGCACAAGCGTAAAAAACGCTTGCGCAAGAACAGACACAAGAAGAAGTAATGCTTCTGTGCCTGCCATTTTAGCAGTCTGCTAGAAGAAAAAGGCTGACCGGAAGTGCCGGACAGCCTTTTTTATTACCGTCAAGAAATAAGAAGCTGTTTTGATTTGTTTGAAATGTTCTTTGAGGTGAAAAATCTTCATCTTCTTCCCGATTCTTCAGTCAGATAGCACCGCTATCTTCCTTGGAAGAAGCGGTCGAACCTGAAGTTTTTCACTCTCAACCCTTCAAACAAACAAATCAAAACAGCTTCTATTTTTCTTCAAGGCTTTCCATGAGAGAACCGGGATCAAGAAACTGAACAGGCAGCCGGCGATCCAGAAGACGGAGACGGGGACGAAATCGAAATCGTTCCCGTCTATCATCACACCGCTGACGATGTTCTGCACTCCGGCGGCGACGTAACTGGCGAGACCCACCATGCCAAGGGCGGCTCCGGTGGCCTTGCGGGGTACAATGTCAAGCGCCATAAGACCGGCCACCGTGCAATACACAACACCTATCGCCAGACTGAAGAGCGACACATAGACGATGTTCAAGGAATATCCTCCTCCGGTGAAAAGAAACGCTCCCAGCGACAGCAGGCAAAGCAGTCCGGAGATCAGCACGGGAACGAAACGGTTCCCTTTGAAAACCTTGTCCGAAAGCCAGCCGGCAAGCACGGTGCCGGCTATTCCGAAAGCCTCCGAGAAGGCTATGATCTGAGTGGCTCCCGCAAGTGAAAAACCTTTGCCTTTCTGTAGGAAAAGCACTCCCCACTCGCTGACAGCGTGCTGGGTGATGTACACGAAAGCGCTCGAAATGGCGATTATCCAGATTCCCGGATGGCGGATCACCATTTTCTGGAGTTCCTTGACAGGCATCGAGTCGGTCTTCCGCGCCTCCTCCCCGGTCAGAGTCTGCACCGAAGGAAGACCGCGGCTTTCAGGGGTGTCCGAAACCAGCAGCAGGACCATGACCGAGCCGATCACTCCGGCAATGGCGGAGACGATGAAGCCATATTCCCAGCCGATCCAACCGACGACAAGCCCCAGAACAAAGACTGACAGCGATTTGCCCAAGTACGGCGTGGCGCTGAAAATGCTGTAGTACGTACCCCTGCTGTCAAGCGGGAACCAGCGGGAGAGGCTGATGACTCCGGGAGGGGCGCCCATCGACTGACAGAAACCGTTGACTCCCCAGATGACGGCGAACACGACAAACAGCAGCGTCGTGGAAGTGCCGGTCCTCCCTTGAAGCAGCCCAAGGGTACCCATCAACAGATTGACCACCGTGGAGACCAGAAGTCCGGTTGCCATGAAACGGCGCACATTGCAATAGTCGGCGATGAAGCCGTTGGCGAACTTGCCGAAAGCATAGACGAAATAGAAGGCGGATCCGATGATTCCAAGCTGCGCGGCAGTGAATATCCCTCCGTCGATCAACGGCTGCTTCACCACCCCCATCGCCATCCGGCAGACGTAGTAAAGGGCATAAGCGCCCGTCACGCCCCAGAATGTACGGTTCCTCAGATGCCTGTACTCCCCTTCCACCCTTTCAGGAGGAATCCTGTCCCCCGAAGGCTTGGAGATCCTATAGAATGAATATAGAGTCATAACGGTCGGCCTTGCAGAGATCTCTTGACAATTGCCTCTGCAAAGATAGTTTAATTACAGAAATAACCTCCCAAAACCGAAAAATGTTCTAAATTTGTTCTCAAGGACATCCAATGTCAGGCCTCCTGCCATGAGATGAAGCCACAAAGCAATAATTACCTTTAAGATAATGGCGAATCTGAAGTCATTGGCCAAGGACACGGCGATCTACGGCCTGAGCAGCATCATAGGAAGGTTCCTGAACTACCTTCTCGTCCCGCTTTACACCCACGTCATCGCCTCTTCAAGCGGCGGGTACGGCGTGGTGACGAACCTGTACGCCTACACGGCCCTGCTGCTGGTGATCCTGACTTATGGGATGGAGACGACGTTCTTCCGATTCTCCAACAAGGAGGGAGAGAACCCGGACAAGGTCTATTCCACGATTCTGACTTCAGTTCTGACGACCTCCGCGCTGTTCGCCGGCCTTGTCGCGCTGTTCATAGGGCCGGTCTCCACCGCCCTCGGCTACTCCGGCCACCCGTCCTACGTCCTGGCGATGGCCGCCACGGTGGCGATCGACGCATTCCAATGCATCCCGTTCTCGTACCTCAGGCTCAGGAATCGCCCTCTGAAATTCGCCGCCCTGAAGCTGCTCTTCATCGGATTGAACATATTCCTGAATCTCGCTTATTTCGTGATTCTGCCGAAACTGGGAGCGAATCCGTTCGGGCTTTACAATGACGGACTTGACGTGGGCTATGTCTTCTACATCAATCTGTTCTGCACGGCGTTCATCACGCTTTTCTTCTGGAGGGAACTGCGTGGATTCAGCTTCGGATTCGACGGCAAGCTTCTGAAAAGGATGCTCGGGTACAGCTGGCCGATTCTCGTTCTCGGGATCGCCGGAATCCTCAACCAGAGCGGTTCGCAGATCATCTTCCCGTTCATCTACGGGGAAGGCTCGTCAGTCCCGCTCGGCATCTACGGTGCCAGCGTCAAGATAGCTATGATCATGGCGATGATCACCCAGGCTTTCCGCTACGCCTACGAGCCGTTCGTGTTCGGCAGCGCGGCTGACAGGAACAGCAAGGAGATGTACGCCAAGGCGATGAAGTACTTCATAATGTTCACTCTCCTCGCTTTCCTCTGCGTGATAGGGTACATGGGCATCCTGAAGTACATCATCGGGCCGAGCTACCGGGAGGGTCTCAAGGTCGTGCCCGTCGTGATGGCCGCCGAAATCATGATGGGGGTCTATTTCAACCTGTCGTTCTGGTACAAGCTGACCGACAGGACGCTCTGGGGAGCGCTGTTCTCCGGAATCGGCTGCCTTGTGCTGTTCGCCGTCAACATCCTGTTCATTCCAAGGTTCAGCTACATGGCCTGTGCATGGGCCGGGTTCGCCGGGTACGGAGTAGCGATGATCCTGTCCTACATTGTCGGCCAGAAGAAGTACCCGATCAAGTATCCTTTGAAAGACATCTCCATCTACGTTGTCCTGGCGCTGGCCCTGTTCATCGGAATGTCCTACGCCAACACCATTCTCTCCACCTGGCCTGCCATAGCCGTCAACACCATACTGATCCTCATTTTCTGCGCCGTCATCATCAGATGCGACTTTCCGCTCTCTTCCCTGCCGGTCGTCGGGAAGCATTTCAGAAAAAGATGATCATCTGTCACTTCGGCAGCCCAAGAGGCCGCTACCGGATCGGATCAAGGATGGATTTGCGGTAGAGGGCGGTCTGGTAAAGGGAACGGTAGATGAGATGGGCGTAGTAGGCGGCGAAGAGAAGGTGGGCGGCGGCAAAGCCGGTGGGGCGGAACAGGAATATTCCTGAAAACCAGACCGCAAAGAAAGCGACGACGCAACCGATGTTGGAGTCGCGCATCGCCTTGGTGGCGGTGGCGCCGGTGTAGATGCCGTCCCATGTGAAGGCCGGGCAACCTACCAGAGGAGTGACCAGAAGCCACGGAGTGAACGCTCCGGCGGCCTCAACCACAGAGGTGTCCGATGTCATCAGACGGAGCGTCGGCACCCCTGCCACTGCATAGACCCCGATGAAGACCATGCCCAGCCCCATGCTCCAGGCGAAAGTGTATTTTACCGTCCGGCTTACCTGAAGCGGATCACGCATGCCGACATATTTCCCGGTAAGAGCCTCTCCTGCGAAAGCGAAACCGTCCGTGAAGTAGGAGAACATCAGCAGAAGTTTCAGCATGATGGAACAGGATGCCAGCAGCACGTCCCCGAAACGGGCTGAGATCGAGGTGAAAGCCAGATAGACCGCTATAAGGCAGACAGAGCGGATGAAAAGGTCCCGGTTGACAGAGAAGAACCGCACTATCTCTGAATCCTCGAAAGCGGACTTGAGATCCAGACATCCCATTATGTCTCTGAATTTCACCGCGGCACGGCCCGATGCGAAAAAAAGTCCCGAGTACTGCGCCACGACCGTTCCAAGGGCTATTCCCTTGAAACCGAGTCCTCCGAATTCCGTCCCCGGGATCCCGAAAGCGAGAATCATGCTGAACAGGACGTTGCCTCCGTTGACGATCACGTCAGCGAGCATCGAGCTGAACGTGTCCTGCATCCCGATGAACCACCCGCGGAAAGCCATCAGGCTGAGGGTCGCCGGTGCGGCCCAGATGCGGATGTAGAAGTACTCGAGGGCAAGCGAACGTACCTCGTCGGAGCAGCCGACGAAGAGGAAGATCAGTTTCTGGAACGGCCATTGGATCAGAATCAGGGCGAACGCGATGACCAAGGCCAGGCCCACGCCTCTGGTCAGATTGCCGGCACAGTCTTTCCAATCCCTCCGTCCGAATGCCTGGGCTGTCATTCCGCCCGTCCCGGCGCGCAGGAATCCGAAGTTCCAGTACAGCAGGTCGAACATCAGGGAGCCGACCGAGACTCCGCCGATCAGAGCCGCCGCCGAAGCGTCCAGATGCCCGGCCACGGCGATGTCCACCATCCCTACAAGCGGCACGGTGAGGTTGGCGAGTATGCTCGGCAGAGCCAGCCTCAGCATTTCCTTGTTCATCGCATTCATGCGGCAAAGGTAGCCATAATGCGGAAATATTCATGGATCCTGAGGAGGGTCTCTGAATATTCATTACCTTTGAGCCGGAATATTCAGAAAGCGTCATGATGCCGGAAAACACTTCAGTCGAAAGGATAAGGGAGATCAGGGAGAGGCAGCGGAGATTCTTCGGAAGCGGAGCCACCCTTGATGTCAAATGGAGGACGGACCGCCTCAAGGCGTTCGAGGCGGCTGTGCGCAAATGGGAAAAGCCTCTGTGCGAGGCGTTATGGACGGATCTGCACAAGTCTTACGAGGAGGCCTGGCTGACGGAGATCAGCATCCTTCTCGGAGAGATACGGGAGCATATTCATAACATCCGGAAATGGAGCGGGCCGCAAAGGGTGGCAACGCCGCTCAAGATGTTCCCGTCCCGAAGCCGGATTGTCAGCGAGCCGCTCGGTACGGCATTGGTCATCGCACCGTGGAACTACCCCGTGCAGCTGCTTCTGACTCCGCTTGCGGGAGTCATCTCCTCCGGCTGCACGGCGGTCCTGAAGCCGTCGCCTTACGTTCCGAACGTCTCCAAGGTCACACAGCGGATGATCGAGGACACCTTCCGCGAGGAACATGTCGCCATTGTCCAGGGCAACCGCGAGGTCAACTCCGCCCTGCTGGAGGAACGCTGGGATCTGATCTTCTTCACCGGAAGTCCGGCGCTCGGAAGGATCGTGATGGAAGCCGCCGCAAAGAACCTTACGCCTGTCGTGCTGGAACTAGGAGGCAAGAGTCCGTGCATCGTGGACAAGGACGCGGACATCAGAGTGGCGGCGAAACGCATAGCCTGGGGCAAGAGCCTCAATGCGGGGCAGACCTGCATCGCTCCGGACTACCTGATGGTTCACGAGGAGATCAAGGATGCGTTCCTTAAAGAACTGGAGATCAGCTTCAAGGGTCTTCTTGGAGAGAACCCTCAGAAGACCCGTCACTTTGTCCGGATCGTGAACGGCAAGGCGTTCGACCGTCTTGAGGGTTATCTTGAAGACGGAAGGATAGCCTTCGGCGGACACACGGACCGCGGCGGCAGATATTTCGAGCCTACGGTTCTGGAAGGAGTCCGGCCGGACGCGCCGGTGATGCGGGAGGAGATCTTCGGGCCGGTCTTCCCGGTGCGGACTTTCAAGGATCTTGGCGAGGCCGTCTCATATGTAGCGTCAAGGGAGAAGCCTCTGGCCCTGTACTATTTCGGAAGTCAAGGGGACTACGTCCTTCGCCACACGTCCTCCGGAGGGGCCTGCATCAACGACACGATCATGCACATCGCCAACGGGAACCTTCCGTTCGGCGGAGTCGGGAACTCGGGTCTCGGCAGCTACCACGGCAAGCGCAGTTTCGACGCGTTCACCCACTGCCGCCCGGTCGTCACCACACCTACGTGGCCCGACCTGCCGTTCAGGTACATGCCGTACAGGTTCTTCAAGGCGGTGAGACGGCTTTTGTGAAATTGCGTACGGAATGATGCCGCCGTTGAACGCTCAAAAAGCACCCTCGGGAAACGGAAAGTGAGAAAAACGTTTCCCGAGAGAGCATTTTACACTCTCGGGAAACAAAAGAAGCATAAAGTGTTACCGACGAGGAGACGTGACAGCTTCACGGAAGCGAGGATGCAAGGTGATGACCTACTTCAGTGAGTATTCCACGACAAGGGCGGTGGAAGGTGGGATGACGGTGGAGTCGGAAATCCGGACGGTCTCGCCGGTGAGGACGTTGCGACCGTCTTTCAGGCCGGCGGCGATCTCGGCGTAGTGGGACCACGGGACGGTTCTCGGCTCAGGGGAGTTGTTCACAAAGACGAAAACCTTGTCGGTGCCGTTGTAGCGGAAGAAGGCGTAGGTGTTGTCCCTGCCGAGGAAATGCATCGTGCGGCCGTTATGGATCACCTCCTTGCCTTTCCTCCACCGGAACAGGGTCTTTGCATAGTCGTGAAGCTCGGCAAGCTGTCCCTGCGGGATTGTCTTTCCTCCGACAGATACGGTGGCGGAGGCACGGCCCTCCTCGGTGAACAAGTCAACCTTGTCGCCTTCCCAACCACCCGGGAAATCCATCCTCAACTCGCCGTCGCTCTTGTAGGCCTTGCCGGTGGCGAATCCCATCTCGTCACCGTAGAAGATCTGAGGGATTCCGCGGACCGTGGCCAGAAGTGTGTAGGCGATCTTCAGTTTGTCCGGATTCTGCCTCCAGGCGTCGGCGACACGGTAATGGTCGTGGTTGGACAGGAATGTCAGCATCCTGGACACGTCGTGATAGGTCGCGTCATGCGAGAGGGCTGAATACACCCGTACCATTCCCTGCCCCCACTGCGGCTCATCCTCACAGAGAGCGGCATTGACGGCTTCCTGTAGAGGAAAATCCATGATGGACGGAAGATGCGAGTCGAAACCGTCCCGGTTGGCGTTACCGCTCTGCCAGTAGGCAAGCTGGTCGATGTTGGTGTCCCAGCACTCCCCCACTATGTTGAGGTTGGGATATTCATTCAAGACGGCCTCGCACCACTTGCTCATCGGGACTTTCTCATTATAAGGATAAGTGTCCACGCGCAGACCGTCCAGTCCGGAATATTCCGTCCACCAGACCGCCCATTGCTGGAAATATTTCAGAAGGAACGGGTTGTCGAGGTTCATGTCCGGCATCGAAGGGACGAACCATCCGCTGACCTGCAAGTTCGCGTCATACCGCGAGGCGTTCGGATCCATCACCGATGAGAAGGCGATGTTCGAGCCGGTATATTCAGGGAACTGATGGATCCAGTCGTTGAACGGCAGATCCTTCATCCACCAATGGCCTGTGCCGCAGTGGTTTGTGACGATGTCCATTATCACCTTAAGGCCTTTCCCGTGGGCTTTGGCGACATATTCCCTGTACTGCGAGTTGCTGCCGAAGCGTGGGTCGATGCGGTAATAGTCCCCGCAGGCATAGCCGTGGTAGGATTCGACCGGCTGGTCATCCACCAGAAGCGGAGTACACCAGACGGCGGTGGCTCCAAGGTCCGCCACATAGTCCAGACGGTCGATAATACCCTGAAGATCACCACCGTGGCGGCCGAACGGCTCGCTGCGGTCAGCCTTCTCGGAGGTATCGTCGGTGTCATCGTTACCTTTGTCAGCGTTGGCGAAACGATCAGGGCAGATAAGATAGATAAGATCCGATGTGGTAAAACTTCCACGCTCGGCGGAACCCTCCTCCCTCGCGGCAATCTGATAAGGATAGCGGAAGGACTTCCCATCCTTTGTGAATATGATTCCGTACTCTCCGGGCCTGGCCGAAGGGCTGACAGCAACGTCCACAAACAGATAGTTTGGACTTTCAGCCTTATGAATCTCTTTGACGCTTACTCCATCGCCTTCAATCCTGACATCATAGCCGGCGATGGCCTCCCCGTGGACCATCAGCTGGAGCGGGGTCTTCATCCCCACCCACCAGCTCGGTGGCTCGACCTGTGATATCCTTCCCTCGGGAACCGTTATGCTCCAGTTCCACGGAGCCTTCAGCTGAACGCTGACGGTCACGCTGTCGCTCTCAAAAGCGCGCCTGAAGACCAGTTCGGAATCAGTGCAGGAAACAACCTCAAACGACGGATTGTCGGCACGGAGAGCCGGATGCGCATGCTTCACCTTGTTAAGATAGGAGTAGAAATCAGTGGTGGCGTTATGATGCCAGTCAGGCATCGGGTCTTTCTCGAAGAACTCGAAACGATGGTTGTAGCCGACCTCCTGACCGGTGTAGATCAACGGCTGGGCGTTCGGAAGAGTCCAGCAGAGGACAGCCATGGCCTTCCAGGCGTCACCCATCCTCTCATATTCAGTACCGTTCCAGGAGTTCTCGTCGTGGTTGGAAGTGAACGAGAGCCTGTAACCATTTGAAGGGTAGGTCGCCGCATTCCACTCCACATAGCGCGCAAGGCTGTCGGCAGTGGCCTTCCCCTTCGCAATGTCGTTCAGCAGATGATGGAGCCTCCATGCGTAGGTGGCGTCGAAACCGGCCCCGTGCAGCCACGCCTCCTCACCCTCGGCGAGGAAATAGAGCCTGCGGGAATATTCTGACCTGAATTTCGAGAAAACGTCAGCCCAGAAGTCCCCCGGCACCTGATAGGCCACATCGCAGCGGAACCCGTCGATTCCCCGATCCAGCCAGAAACGCATGCACTTTTCCATCTCGGTGCGCATCTCCTTCGAGCCATAGTTGAGTTTTGCGATGTCTGTCCAGTCGTATTCGACAATCGTGTTGCCCTCCGCATCGCGGACGTACCAGTCGGCAGGTTTCTCCGTCACCCACGGATGATCCGGAGAAGTGTGGTTGGCAACCCAGTCGATGATGACCTTGAGTCCGAGGTCGTGGGCCGTCCCGACGAAACGGTCGAAATCCTGAAGTGTTCCGAACTCGGGGTTGATGTCGCAATAGTCCTTGATGGCGTAGTAGGAGCCGAGGGTTCCCTTGCGGCCCTTCTCACCGATAGGATAGACCGGCATCAGCCAGACCACATCCACCCCCAGTTCCTTGAGCTCCGGGAGTTTCTTCTCGGCGGCAGCGAATGTCCCCTCGGCGGTAGCCTGACGGGTGTTCAACTCATAGACCACGGCGTTCCGGGTCCAATCCGGCTCCTCTACGGTCACCTTCGCCTTAGGGGCGCAGGAGAATGCCACAAGAGCGGTCAGCAAGAATGATAGCATGCGTCTCATATTTTGACAGATAGTGATGATGAAAAATAAATTTGGACCAAAAAGACGAGCAAAAGCACCAAGTTATATTTCAGGAATCACATAACTTATTGCAGAAAAACCACCGATGAATATGCCCCAAGAGTCACCTTCGTACCGTTCACCTTGACCGTCCCGCTGGTGGCGATGGCGTTGTCAAGGTTGTCGGCGGTGAGGCTCACCGTGGCGTTGCCGCCGGAGAAATTGTGGATGACCAGAACTTTCTGATCCTCATACGACCGGTACCAGGCAGAGACCGCGCTTACGGAGGCCGCAGCCGGACAATAGTCGAACGAGCCTTTCGCCAAGGCTTTATACTCGTCCCTCAGCACTCCGAACTTCCGATAGACATTCAGGATGGAATCATCGTCCTTCGCCTGGCTCTCGACAGAGATTGATGCCGCCAGCATTGACCTGTCCACCTTGCCGCCCAATTTGCCGTCGGCGAGGAAAGATCCGTCCGCATTCCACATCATCGGAGTACGGACATATTCATCACCGCCGGATTTGGTCCCACGGTAGCCGAGTTCCTCACCCTGGTAGATGTACGGCTGGCCGCCGGCGGTGAGGAGCGCGGCCCCGGCGAGTTTCATCTTTGCGACGCTCCCGCCAAGGTCGCTGCCGGCCCTGTCCTCATCGTGGTTGGACAGCTTGGTGGCCTCGATGTAGTCGGAACGGTAGCCGGAATAAAGCTTCTGATAGCTCTGGATAGTCCCGACAAACGAACTTCCGCTGCCGTTGTTGATGCATTCCTTGAGCCTCCACCAGAAACTGAACTCGAAGAATGCCGGGAGACCTTTGTAATATGGAGCGACCTCTGCGGCGTCGCTGAACTGCTCGCCCACCATGTAGAACTCACCTTGCCCGCCGGCGGATTTGAAAGTGGAGTTGCAATGGTCATAGAACTTCTTCAGGAAAGTCGGATTCTCGTCCGAAGCGGCGTTGTGGTAGATGTGCTTGACGGCGTCCAGACGGAAGCCGTCAACCCCCATCCTGATCCATTTGTCGGCCGACTCGCAGACTGCCTTGAAAGCTCCGGACTGTTCGCAGGAAGCCGCCGGGCCGTAGTTCAGGTCGGCGAACCACGCCGTCCAGAAATGCGAGTGGTACATCGCGGTGGTCATACCGGGCAGAAGGATGTCCTGGGCATCGGTGTTCGAAAGTGTCAGCGGAACACCGTAGGAAAGCTGATTCCTGCCGGACGGAGCGCCGTACTTATAGGAGTCCCACCCAGTCCGGCTGGTTCTGACAAGAACTCCCCATGAAGACTCGAACTCCAGTGACAGAGAGCATTCCCTGGCTCCGGTCTTGTAGAACTGCGCCATGGAACCGTCCCCGTAGTACAGCCATATTCCCGAGTTCTGGCTGCCAGGGTTGGCCACTTCGTCCACCTTGTCCATCCTCAGGGTCGAAGGCTTCCCGGAATTGTCCAAGGTGAGGGTGAACTTCACCTTGATTTTGCCTTCAACTCCCGTGACGGCGGAAAACCATTGACCGGAGTCGTAGCCGCGCGCTCCCTCTGTGGCGATCATCGGGATCTTTCCGTCACGGATGTCGGCCTGAGGGTTGTCTGAGAAGATATAGTAGTCGCGGTACTGGCTGTCCGCGTTTTTTTTCGCGTCAAGGAACCACGGATGATCCTTGGAAGTGTGGTTCAGCACATAGTCAAGATAAATCTTGATCCCCTTGGCGTGTGCCTCGTCCAGAAGGGATTTGAAATCGGCCTCCGTGCCATAGTCCGGATTGACTCCGGAATAGTCCAGGACATCGTAGCCGTGATAGGATGAAGCTTCGTGGATCGGGGAGAGACAGAGAGCCTGGACCCCCATCTCCTTCAGATAGTCAAGTCTGGAGCGGATTCCTCTGAAGTCGCCGCAGCCGTCGCCGTCGCTGTCGGCGAATGAATACACCAGAAGCTGGTAGGATATTCCCGACTCTCCAGTGCGTTCCGGAGTGACAGGTTCGGGGGTCGGATCCGGTGCCGCACCGTTCTTGTCGCATCCCAAAAGGAATGCGGCGGCCACGATAAGGCTCTGGATGCCAAAGAGGAATGATGATCGTTCCATAATTTATGAATATGTCTTCCGCGAACATAATGAATCAGACGCACCCGGGCATATTCTTCCCTCGGGTGCGTCTGAAAAAAGTCAGATGTTACTTGATTGTTCCGGTGCCGGCGTTAAGGTCAAGAGTCACCTCCTGTCCCTTTGTGCAGGCCACGCGGTCCTGGTCGCCGCCATTGCCGCGATAGACGATCTTGCCGTCAAGGATGATGAACTCGCGGGTCCACCAGTCGGAGTCGGCGATTGAGGACTCGACGTACATGCGAAGCTGTCCGTCAGCCGGAAGAGTGGCTTTGAGAGTCTTGCCGTCAGCCTTGAAGAGCGCAGCCTCCATCTTGGCGTCCCAGCCGCCGAAGCAGTCCCCGATTCCGTAGATTCTCGCCGGCTCGATGTGGACCATCTCACGCTTGAGGTCAACATGGACGGTGTAGAAGCCGTCCTCGGCGACAACGCAGTTGCCGCCCTCCACGGTGTAGCCGTCGTTGGTCGTGAGGCTGTGGAAATCCTTGCCCCAAGCCTTTTCCGGAGCGTATTTGAAGCCCTGGTTGGCCGTGAAGTAGCGGACTGTCCAGAACTCGCCCTCCTGACTGTTGACAGGGGTCAGCTCGACAATCCCGTCACTCGCCCAGTCCCAGCTTCCGAACTCGTTGCCGATCATGTAGAGGTGTTCAGGGAAAGCCACGGCAGTGATCGTGACGGCAAGGGTCTTGGCGTTGAAAGAGACCTTGTAGTCACCTGCGGCGGGAACGGTGATGTTTTCGCCAGGCTGGACTGCCGTGAACTCCTTGCCAATCTCAGGAGTGAAGCCTTCGGCGACGCCGTAGGTGTTCGCCTCGTCCCAGGAGTAGTCGTAACGGATCTTGAAGCCGCCCGTGATGTTCACCACAGGGCTTGTCCAGACATCTCCGTCCTGAGTCATCTCGAAGTCCTTGGTCCAGGAGTTGCCGCCGATCTCACCGATGAGCGAGTACACCGCCTTGTGTTCCTCGATGAGGATGGTCTGGCCTGCATAGTCGTAAGTGACATCATAGAGACCTTCAACTCCCACCTGGATGTTCTCGCCGCCGACGGCGAAGGCCTTGCCAAGCTCCGGCTTGAACACGCCGTAGGCATTGCCCGGGTCAATGGTGCTAGTGGAGTTCTTCTCCGGCCCGCCGACAGACACGGACCAGTCGTGGTCGGCTCTGATCTTGAACTCGTCGCTCGCGGTAATCTCGACACTGCGGATCTGCCAGATGTCGCCGGAAGTGTTGGTCAGGTCGAAATCGGAACTCCAGCCGCTGCCGGAGAGAGTCCCGACGAGAGACCATGCTCCCGGTTTCTCAGGCTCAGGCGTGTCGCCGCCCGCGGTCGGCTCATCCTTGCCGTACATGGATGTGCTGAGCTCGACGGTCTTCTTGTTGAGGTCGAGATAGACGCGGTACCTGCCGGCAGTCACGGTGATGTTGTCGGCACCTACTCCCGCGTCCTTGCCCCAGTTGTAGTCCCAGGCGGCGTCGGCGCGGAACTTGATCTCGGTGTCTGATGTGAATTCCGCATCAGCCCAGAAGCGGACATAATCCTTGTTGTAGTTCATCTCGATGTCAGGCTGTCCGCCCCAGTCGTTGAATCCGCCGACGATTCCGATGACATCGGCGCCCCAGTCCTTGGAGAGGAGGAGGGTGTTCTTGTCAAGGGTGAACCCGTAGAAACGCTTGCCGTAGCAGACAAGGTTCTGCGAACCGTCACCGTTGACGAGCTGAACACTCCCGGCCTCAGCGGCCTCGGCCTGTGCCTCAGAACCCCAGTTGCCCGTGGAGTTGTCCCAGGAAGCGGCGCCGGTGAACTTGATTCCGCCCGAGGCCTTTCCGGCGAAATCAATGACTCCGCTGAAGGTCTTGCCGTCCTTGCTGTAGTTGTAGAGGAACTGGCTCTTGTCGTGGCTCCAGCCGCAGTAGTCTCCCTGAACCCAGATGTGGTCATAGACATCCTTGTCAAGAATCAGCTGGTTGTAAGGAATGAACGTGGCGGAAATCACGTTTGACTTGACAAGCGAGGTCTCGAGACCGACGTTCTTGTTGTTCGCAAGCCAGGAGTCAAGCCTGAGATAGACAGTGAACTCGGCATCAGCCTCGCCGCCAAGGTTCAAGATGGCGGAATTGAGGCTTGACTGCTTGATGGTGACGGTCGTTCCGCTTACCGTGGCGGCAAGTTTCTCCTGCTTCGTGAAATCCTGCGAATCGGAAATGTAAAGAGTGTAGAGCTTCGCTCCGTCAATGTTGTAGGACGGCTGGGTGAACTCGAAAGTCAGGTCTGCGCCGTCGGACGCAAGGGTACCACCGGCCAGAGTTTTCAATTCCGGGGCCACAGAGGATGAAGGATCAAAGACAAGCTTGTCCTCATCCGTCGAGCAGGAAGCCGCAAGGATTCCCGCCAAAGCGATTATAGAGTAAAATAACTTTTTCATAATCTATTAATATCCTGGGTTCTGCTTAAGATTGCCGTTAGCATTGAGCTCACCTGAGGTGATAGGATACAGGTTGAAGTGATCGTCAACAGCCTTACCGGCCTGAACTCCGCCCTTGAACTCCCAAAGGTAGTCACCAGATGTGAAGAGACCGAACCGGATGAGATCCTGACGGCGGAAGCCTTCGTAATAAAGCTCGCGGCCGCGCTCGTCGATGATGTTGTCCAGACTGAGTGCAAGATCGCCAAGGCCGGCTCTGGCGCGGATGGCGTTGAGGTAGGTCTGTCCCTTTGTCTTGTCTGCCGCTCCCCTGGCGGCGCACTCGGCGTACATCAGGTAAGCGTCGGCGCTGCGGAACACCGGCCAGTCAGTGTCCACGAAACCGTCGGCCTGAGCCTTGCTGCCGTCGTGGTTCACATTCAGGAACTTCATCGACTTCCAGCCGTTCGACCAGCTGTCGGACTCACGCCTGATGGCATCGATGTACTGATCGAACTCTTCTCCTTTGTAGAATGTGGTGCGAAGGTCGTCATCCTCGAACTTGGAGGTGAACGCCCCCGTCAGCGAAAGACCTCCCCAACCGGAAGAGATTCCGATGGCCGCGGCGTCCATCTTGCCGCCCGTGCAGGCGAAGATAAGATAGTTGGTGGCGCCGTACGACTGAACCAGAATGCCGTCCTGCTCGACAACGAAGATGATCTCGTCACCGTTGTAGGTCGTGTTGGCGGACCAAAGATGGTTGTCGGCCATGAAGAGTTCCTGCCATGCGCTGTACTTGCCGGCGCTCTCGGTGTGGAGAGGATATTCATTGATTATCTTCTCGCAGACAGCGGCGGCCTCGGCGTACATCGCCGTGCCCTTCCAGACCTCGGCGTTGAGGTAAAGCTTGGCGAGAATCATCTGCACCAGACCCTTGTCGCAGCGGCCATATTCATTCTTGCCCGGTTCGGCGAGGTCGCTGCCGTCAAGCAGCTCATTGCATTCGCCCACCATCCAGTCGAAGAGGTCGGCGCGGGAGATCTGCTCCGCTCCGGTCGAGCCGACTGACTGATGCTCGGTCGCGAAAGGCACATTGCCGAACATGTCGATTGCGTGGTAGTAGCTGAAGAGCCTGAGCGCGCGTGCCTCGGCGATGTAGGCGTTCTTCAGGGTATAGCCGCTGATGCTGCTGGCGTTTGACCGGCGGATGAACTCGTTGCAGAGCCCGATCTGGAAATAGATCCTGTAGTACATCGAAAGGACGAACTCGTTGGAGGCATTCCAGTTGAGGTTGTGGATATCATAGAGGTTTCCGTCGTTCCAGCAGCAGGTCGCCACGTCGGTGGAGAGTTCCTCCATCGTGAACAAGGCCCTCATGTACTGGCCGTAACCTCCGTCAACTCCCTCGATGTCAGGGTCTCCGGAAGGGCCCGTGGAAGAGGAGCAGGAAAGTCCTTGGTAGCACTTCGCAAGAAGGGCCGTGAAAGCGTCCTGACTGTCGAGGATCTGCTCCGGAAGCTCCAGATTCGGATCGATCGGCGTGACGTCAAGGTCACCCACGCAGGATGTAGCCGCACCGGCGAACATCGCCGCCGCAAGTGCGGTCGCTGTAAATCTGATTATCTTTTTCATGACTATTGACACATTAGAAGTTGAACTTTACACCAAGGATGTAAGTACGAGGTCTCGGGTACATGTTGTTGTCGATGCCGGAGAAGATCTCAGGATCGATTCCGCCGTACTTGGTGAAGCAGGCCACGTTCTGCACCGTCGCAAATACATTGAACGACATCGGGGTCTTCTGGCCGAAGCTGAACGAGCGGCTGAGAGTGATGTTGTCGATCTTCAGGAACGATGCGTTCTCGATGTAGAGGTCCGACCAGTACTGGGCGAAGGAGGCGAAATTGTGTTCCTTGGCCGTGGAATAGCGGTTGTTCACGAAGTTGTTGGCCCACAGGTCGGTGAGAAGGTCTCCGTTGGAGGCGACATTGTTATAGACGTAGTTGCCGACGTTGGAGTGCGCGCTCATGGCGAGGGTCCACTGCTTGTAGGACAGCTGAGTGTTGAAGCCGAATGTCCAGTCCGGAGCGGCCTTGTGGAAGCAGTACTTGTCGTTGTCGTCGATCTTGCCGTCGTTGTTCAGGTCGGCGTAAAGGCCTTCGATAGGCTTGCCGTCCGTGTCATAGACCTGCTTATAGACGAAGAAGGAGTTAGGAGCGTGACCGGTCTGATGCACCTGGATCGTGTTGCCGGTGCCTCCGGAGATTCCGCCGGTCGTGATTCCGTAGTAGTCCTCGCGCTCGTCGTCGGTGGTCAGCTTCGTGATCTTCGTCTCGTTGAATGTGGCGTTGAAGCCCAGGGTCCAGCTCCAGTCCCTCGTCTGGACAGGGATGGCGTTGAACTCGAACTCGACACCCTTGTTGGTGAGGTCGCCGATGTTGGCGTTCAGGTAGTTGGAAAGGTTGGCTCCGGCCGCCACAGGAGTGCGGTTCAGAAGGTCCTTGGTGTCGCGCTTGTAAACATCCACGCTACCGAAGATCCTGTCGCCGAGGAAGCCGTAGTCAACTCCGATGTTGTAGGTTGTTGTGGTCTCCCACTTCAGATCGGCGTTGTAGCCAAGCGGAGTGATAGGGGTGATCACCTTGTCGCCGAAGATGAACATCGACTGGTTCGTGTTGTACTTGTAGGAGGACAGGGTAGGATAGTCTCCTGACTGGAGATCCTGCTGGCCTGTCTGTCCCCAGCTGAGCCTGAGTTTGAGGGCTGAGACGGCATCGCTGTCCGCGATGAACTTCTCCTTGGCGAAGTTGTAGCTCACGGCAACTGACGGGAAGAGACCCCACTTGTTGTTGGCGAAGCGGGAGGTGCCGTCGTTACGCAGGGTGGCGGTCACAAGCAGACGGTCGTTGAACGAGTAGTTCACACGGCCGAAGAAAGAGACGAGATAGTACTCCGTCCTCCAGACGTTAGGGCTGCTCAGGTAGTAGTCCGAAGCGGTAGGCAGCGTCCCGTCAGCCTTGTACTTCTCATTGAAGGTGGAGTTGTAGAAGTGCTGCCAGGAATAACCGGCCATAGCGTTGAAAGAGTGCTTTCCGAGAGTCTTGTCGTACTGGCCGTAGAACTCAAGGGTCTGGTCGCGCTTTGTCTGGGTGTAGTTGTTGTGGTAGCCGGAGCCGGACTCCTGGGTGTTGTGGAAAGACATTTCCGTACCCGGAGCCACATCGACCGTTCCGTCGGACTTGGACCAGTCGAGACCGAGGTTGAGGTTGAGGCTCAGGTCCTCGAATCCGTGCACCTTGTAGTTGAGCTGGGCGTTGCCGATGAAACGCTTGGCGTTGGACTTGTCGATCTTGTCGTTCAGAAGGGCGACCGGGTTCATCTGGGCCATCGTGTTGCAGTTGTCGATGGTCGTGGTGCCCTTGCCGTAGTTCCACCAATAATAGCCGTTCAGGCCGTTAGCGTCATAGACAGGCTGTGTAGGGTCCATGCGGACAGCGCCGCCGATGGCGTCCTGGTTGGCGAACCTGTTGTCCATGTTCATCATCTTGCCGTTGAGGTTGACAAGAAGGTGGTCATCCAGAAGGCTCGGATTGAGGTTGAGGGCGAGGGTCTGACGCTTCAGGTTGGAAGTCTTGAGGGTTCCGTCCTGATTGTGGTAGCCGAGAGACACGCGGTAAGGCATCCTGAACACATCGCTCCTGCCAACCCTTCCGGACACGGCCACGTTGCCGTCCACAGTGTTGCCGAGCTGGTATATTTCCTTCTGCCAGTCGGTGTTCTCCTTTCCGAGAGCGGCGTAGGCGGCACCTTCGTCACCTATGTACCATTTCATGAGGTCGCGCATCTCGTCACCCGTCAGCACGTCCACATACTTGGCGTTCTGGCTTACGGAAGCCGTGAGGTCGGCGCTCACATGGATGCCCTCCGCACCCTTGGAGCCTTTCTTTGTGGTGATCATGATGACGCCGTTGGAAGCCCTGGAACCGTAGATTGCGGTCGCGGAGGCGTCCTTGAGAACCGTGAAGCTCTCGATGTCGTTAGGGTTGATGGAAGAAAGGGCGTCGGAGACACCGCTGATGCTGGTCTCTGACAGAGGCAGACCATCGACCACGACGAGAGGGTTGTTGTTGGCCTTCAAAGAGGAGCCTCCACGGATTCTGATGGTGCTGGCGGAACCAGGAGCGCCGTCACCCATCGTGACAACGACACCGGCGGACTTGCCCTGAAGCAGATCGGAAGGCGATGTCACCATACCCTTGTTGAGCTGGTCGGCTTTCACGGAGGAGACGGATCCTGTCATATCACTTTTCTTGACGGTGCCGTAACCGATCACGACAACATCGTCAAGAAACTCTGTGTCAGTGGCAAGGACAATCTTCGCCGGAACGGCGGAAGCCTTGAATGACCGGGTTGTGTAACCGATGCAACTGATGACCACAGTCGCGTCGGCATTGGAAACCTTAAGGATGTAGTCTCCGTCAACACCTGTCGAGGTACCGTTCGAGGTGCCCTGTTCCATGACAGTGGCCCCGATGACCGGACCGGCGGCATCGACTACAACTCCCTTCACCTGATACCCGCTCTGAGCGGATACGGTAGTGCCGACCAGGCAAAGCAGCATGGTCGCCACAGCAGCTATAATCCTTTTCATTTGGAATGTTTGATTTGTTAATCTGCGCATTGAATATAATATCTTAATTAGGTTATTTCTTCACAGTGATGAGCCTGACACCCAGAGCGCCGAGCGCCAGAAGGACTCCGGCGGCGATCAGCATGTTCGACTGCAC
>CAVIGZ010000025.1:0-24798 GCA_963642565.1 Bacteroidaceae bacterium
CAATCACTCTCCCGGAGGGTATCGACTTCCTCATAACCCACGGCCCGGCCTGGAGCTGCCTCGACCGCGACAGTGGCGACAAGAACCTGTATCTGGCCATCGCCGCCGCCCGTCCCAAATACCACATTTTCGGCCATGTCCACGAGGAAGGCCAGAAAAGAAAGGCGATGCTCGGCGGCACCACCTTCCTCAATGTTGCGTATTTCCATCAGCTGCGGAAGTGCAGATAGGGGGCATCACTTTATTATCATCAGCCCATTCAACTCGCTGGAATTGCGCCCGTACTGGGAACACAACTCAAATTCGTTGATCTTAGGTTGCCGGTAGTTCACGCAAGGGATGATGTCCGTAATCTGTTGTCCCGGACTGACAACCCAGAGGCGTTCCTGAACCGCAGTGCTGAAGATTCTCCCTTTGAGTGCCTTTGAGATATTCCGGATTTCCTCTATGGCTCCTTTAAACCCAGGTTTCCACCACGATTCTATCAATGTGAAGACATCCAACCCGTATGCTCTTGCCACTCGGGTTAGGGCTTCCTTTTCTCCTAGCTTCCTGTAGTTAACAACCTTTGCCACAGACCCGCTCCCATACTCGATTTTCAGGTGTTCATAAAAGGAATCCGCAGTCCCATCCCACGCAGCCCATTCTTCGCGAAGTTTCTGTTCAAGAAAGATCTCGTCGAAGGCGTTGTTGACAATATCGAACCGCTCCACTTTGTCCAAGATTTCCTCGCTTACGGATATGACCTCCGGGTGGTCTGGGAATAGCAATAGCATCTCATCTTCGGATTTCAGCCACTCCTGATACATATATCTAAGCCGATGGGGGTCGTCGATTTTAGCATTCAGCTGGAAGGTTGTCAAAACATCGTGGGTGAGGGCATCTTCTTTTTTCGCAAAGTGGACATCATTGCTTGCAACCACCTTGATGCCCAATTCCTCAGACAGCCGGAACAGGCATTCGTTCGTTTTACGCTGCGATTTTGCTATTTCAGCACGCTTATCGTCATATTGGATAACTATGGCTTCATCTATGGGATGCAGCATCGCCTCAAGATAGAAATCATTCCCGAAGACCTTTTTATACCAGACGGCGGCATCTCTGGCCTTCCCGTAATCATCAGCATTGATAGCATAGGACACTTCGCCATTCAAACCTCCCGATAGGCAGATAAGCTCCTCGCTATGCTCCTTCAAGAGCCTATGACTGATTCGAGGTTTGTAATAAACTCCCTCCACATTGGCTATCGAACATAGCTTTACGAGATTGTAATACCCCGTGAGGTTTTTGGCCAGCAGTACGACATGATAGTATCGGCGATGCTCAAAATCCTTTTGCGTATGCTCGTAGTAGTCGGTAATGTAGAACTCGCAGCCGATGACCGGTTTCACTTCCGGATGCAGCCTGGCCTGCTCCAGAAAGTCGGGCACACCTGCCATCGTCCCATGGTCGGTAATGGCAAGCCCCGGCATCTTGTATTCAGAAGCAAGGTCGAAGAGCTCCTCTGCTGTCGCATATCCATCAAGGATTGAATAATGCGTGTGTACGTGAAGATGTGTGTATGACATAGCGTATTTGTTTCTTTTGCGCCACAAAGAAAATACATCAACCTGCCAAAACTTGGCAGAAAGCGAGTGTTTTCATTTTCTGCCGTAAAATGTGTAAATTTGCATCGAAATTTTATATGTTATGGCATTGAATAAGCAGACGTTAAAGAATGTCGGGAGAATCTCCTTATATCTTCTGGCGGCTATTCTCATCATGGCCGTCCTCGCGTTGCTCCCAAAGATTTTCTCGACGCAAGATTTTCTTTTCCAACTAATTGTCGTGGTCTTTTCAGTGGTGGTCACAGCTATTGTTACCAATCACCTCCTTACAGGCCAGACCAGTCACGAGGAAGAAAAGGAAAAGAATAGCAAAGTTTTCGAAAAGAAACTCACTATCTATCAGGATTTTCTGCAAAAGCTATGTGATGTAATCGAGGATGACGAAATCACAAAGCAGGAGGCCATACAGATAGAGTTTGCGACCTCGTACATCGCCATGCATATGAAGGACAGTGAAGATGTGGAGGAGGTCATAAAGAACGTAACGGAGATTGTCGATAACATGGGTGCGACAGGGACGGATAAAGAAGACAAGGTGAGCACTCCAAAGGCACTGTTCAACATTGTGTCAGTGTTCAAGAAAGACCTGTATAATGCGCCGTACGACAAGAAGGACGAACACATCAAGAATGCCATACAAGCTTTTGAGGACATCGTGAAGCACATCGAGGGACAGGTGGAAAGCGAAGAGGAAGTGGGCGTGGACGATACTGCCGATACTGATTTAGAGGCGACCTCCTCAAACTTCCAAAAGATTCTTGACGACATCATTTCACAAATGGGAAATGGGTGGCAGGCCACCATTACGAAAGAGAATCCGATAGCCTTCTCCATAGATAAGGGCGACAGGAGCAAGCTGGCATTTTTCCTCTATTGCGATCCAATCTACTATTTCCAGTTGCACATCAGAGTCCCTGAACGTGAATATATAGATGTTTACGATCCATTCAAATGGAGGTTCGGTGGCCGCAGGAATAAATACAGCTGGTGGCAATACGTCAAACCGGAATATCGTAATAGAGAGACGTTCATGAAGTTGCTCGCAGATGGCGACCAGGAACTCCATAAGTATATTGTGACACAGACTGTTGCCCGTTTGAAGTATTTCGAGGCGTTTTGGGATTTGTACTCTACCGTGGAGATTCCGATAGCCGGAGAAACCGGGATATACCACGGGTGGAGCTTGAAGCCGGCATTTGCTTATCGATGCATTGCCTTTGACAAGAATGATGATGCAAAGACGTATTTTGATGTGCGGCTGAACGAGAATGGCACATATTCCATAATCCTTCATAACCGTTCAAACAACGAACAGGCACTGACAGACATCGTGAACAGTATTGGGGACACTTTCAACAGTTACATCCCACAAGGTGAGAGTTTCAGGAAACACCTGTATCGCTCCGAGATTTCTGCAGACAACGTGGTGGAGGAAGTTAAGAAACTTGTTGAAAAAATAGGATAGACTGCCAGACTTTTGCAGTCTTTGCCAGTAGATTTGCAACGAAAACAATAACATCGTTTACTATGCCTAAGTTTTATTGCGTCCAATGTGGTCAGGAGTTCTCCAATGTGAGAAGCCTCACCAGCATGAAATGCCCAAAGCATCCGCTTGGGTCTTGTAAGGGAAGTCACGTCCTATACGAAGGAGGCGAAAAATCAAAGTACACCTGCAAGTATTGCGGTCAACAATTCAACACAATCAGGAGTATGACCAGCATGAAATGCCCTAGACATCCAGAAGGGTCCTGCAAAGGAAGCCATTCCCCAGCTCTTTAGTAGGGAAACCTCTTGCTACCCTTTTAGTGTATCAGAACCCTCAAGTTGGAACAAAAGTCTCGCTGACATTTTTATCTTGAAAAACAGTGCCGTCAGGAAATTCAACGCGAAGAATATGTGCACGGACAGACCACGTTTCGAGCATACATCGCTGTTCATAGAAATAGCGGACAAGAGGCTCGTCAATTGCAAGCAGTATCCTAAGATGCGAGAAAGAAAGCTTTGATATGATGGATTCCGAGAAGACAGGACATCTGTGGATAAAACTTGTAAAAAGTACGGCACAATGTAAGAATCTCCCAAGATAAGCCTTCAACAGCAACACGCTCCGCCAACTTGGCAAGCAACCTTTCTCCGTATTCGGCCCGTTCCCTTCAACTCGAATTCAGCAATACAATAACCGACAATCCAGTTGCGCATCGTCTGCATCCTGTTGCTTATTTCTCTGCCACAGGCACCACAAAAGTTGCTGCCGAGAAGATTGCCAGCGCCACTATGGCGGAACTTTTCGAAATCAAGCCCTCCGAGGCTTATTCCGCCACCAACACCA
The DNA here is from genome assembly GCA_963642565.1 of Bacteroidaceae bacterium. Classification (GTDB taxonomy): domain Bacteria; phylum Bacteroidota; class Bacteroidia; order Bacteroidales; family UBA932; genus Cryptobacteroides. The sequence continues at coordinate 3,937 of CAVIGZ010000025.1, forward strand.
AAACCGGCGAGAAATCCGTCAAGCGGCTGACGGGGAGATTTTTATTCACGACTTACCGAAAATAATGCGTATCTTTGGGCATTATTAAGACAATGGAGAGATCTCTATGCCAGACAGCAACTTTATAGACTACGTAAAGATCTGGTGCGCTTCGGGGCACGGGGGTGCGGGGTCGATGCACCTTTACAGGGCCAAGTACGTGCCTAAGGGAGGACCGGACGGCGGAGACGGAGGCCGGGGAGGACACATCATCCTCAAGGCGAACCCGCAGTTCTGGACGCTTATCCACCTGAAGTACCGCAAGCACATCAAAGCCGAGGACGGAGGACACGGAGAGGGTGGACTGAGGACCGGAAAGAACGGCGAGGATGTCATCCTTGATGTGCCGGTGGGGACTGTGGCGAAGAACGCCGAGACCGGTGAGGTGCTGTTCGAGATGATGGAGCCCGGGGAAACACGGATCCTCTGCAAAGGAGGACGCGGCGGTCTGGGCAACGACAACTTCAAGACTCCTACGCTCCAGACCCCGAGGTTCGCGCAGCCTGGAGAGGAAGGACAGGAAGGATGGTTCATCCTTGAACTCAAGGTGCTGGCGGATGTCGGACTTGTGGGCTTTCCGAATGCGGGAAAATCAACCCTGCTGGCTGCGGTCACGGCGGCGAAGCCTAAGATCGCGGACTACGCATTCACGACGCTGGAACCTAACCTCGGAATCGTCAGATACTATGATGACCAGTCATTCGTGATGGCGGACATCCCGGGGATCATCGAGGGCGCCCACGAAGGAAGGGGCATAGGAATACGCTTCCTCCGCCACATCGAAAGAAACTCGGCGCTGCTCTTCATGGTCTCGGCGGAAGAGGACGACATCAAGGCAAGCTACGAGACCCTTCTCAACGAGCTTAAGGAATATAACCCCGAGCTTCTGGACAAGGACCGGGTGCTGGCCGTCACCAAATGCGACCTGATCGACAAGGAGATAGAGAAAGAAATCGAGCCGACGCTCCCCAAGGGGATTCCTCACGTGTTCATCTCATCGATCAGCGGAGAAGGGATCAAGGAATTAAAGGACATGCTATGGTCAGCGCTTCACTCATAGGGTTCCTGCACCGGCTCGACCAGGATGCCACGCTGTTCCTGAACAGCTTCAGCACACCGGCCACGGACCAGCTCTGGATGCTGATGTCGGACAAGACTGTCTGGATTCCGGCCTATGCGATCTGCGTCTGGTTCCTTTTCAAGAGGCTGGGGTGGAAGAAAGCCCTGGTTGTCCTGTGCTCTGTTGGACTTACGTTCGGGCTATGCGATCAATCATCGACCATCGTAAAGCATTCTGTGGACAGATTAAGGCCGAGCTACAGCGCCAGCATGCTCCTCGGAGGGCTCAATGTCCTGGAGGGACGCGGAGGTTTCTTCGGATTTTTCTCGGCGCATGCGGCGAACGCTTTCGCTCTGGCGATGTGCCTCATCATCGGATTCAGGAACGACCGCTCCCACACCTACAACGGATTCTACAAATTCGCCCTGATCTGGGCCTCACTTGTGGCAGTCAGCAGGATATTCGTCGGGAAGCATTATCTCGGCGATGTGATTGTCGGGACAATTGTCGGACTGACAATAGGTTACTTTGTCGGCATGCTGGCCAGATACATCATCCAGACCCGCATTGACAAAGTCCCGGCGACAGGACTGACCCTGCTGCTTGACAGAAGGAGAGTCCCTATAACTCAGGCAGAACCTTCTCCATCCGGATGCCGCGAGAGCCTTTGATCAGGATCGTGTGACCGGAGACAGGATTCTCTTTCAGCCAGGCCGACAAATCATCCGAGGTTGAAAACCAAAGCGGAGAAGGAATTTTTGAAGTGTCATGTCCGGTCACGGTCACTTCGGCAGGTTCAGTGACCGAAGCAGGTTGGTGAACTTGTTGAAACAACGGTTCCGAGTCGAGAGCCTTGCGGAACTCCTCTCCTACGAGGCAGACGAGATCCAGATCCATTGAAGCCAACTTGTTCAATATGGCAATATGCTCGGAGACGGACTCGTCGCCGAGTTCGCGCATGTCCCCCAACATCACGGCCTTATGCCGAGCCTGCACTGAGGCGAGGTTGTCAAGCGCGGCGGCCATGCTCGTAGGATTGGCGTTGTAGGCGTCCTCAATCAAAATGTTGCGCCCGGTCTTCTCCAACTGCGAGCGGTTGTTTTTAGGAATATATTCACTCACTGCCTGAATGGCATCTTCAAGGGAGATTCCGAAATGAAGGCCGACGGCGATGGCGGCTGCGATGTTGGCAGCGTTGTAGGAACCTGCAAGATGTGTTTCGAGACAGAGAAGGTTTTCCGTACCGTCAGCCGCATCGGCAGGTTCAGCGACCGAGTCCGGGATGGCCAGGCGCACAAACGGATGGGCGGCATCGGAAGGCAGAACCATAGCACCCCAATGTCTGATGCCATATTCAATGACTTCCAATCCATTGCGCTCGAAGGCCATCGCAACCAGATCCTCATCGTCGGCGTTCAGGAATATGCTTCCGCCGTGTTCGGCGACATAGTCGTACAACATTCCTTTCGCCTTCTTCACCCCCTCGAAGCTGCCGAATCCAAGCAGATGGGCCTTGCCGACATTCGTGATGAGACCATAGTCCGGCTCGCAGACCTTGACCAGTTTTCCGATGTCGTCCGGATGGCTCGCCCCCATCTCGATGACCGCCAACTGAGTCCCAGCATTGATGTTCAAAAGAGACAGCGGCACTCCGATGTCATTGTTCAGATTGCCTTGCGTGGAAGTGACGTTGTACCTTACCGAAAGGACTCTCGTGATCAGTTCCTTGGTCGTGGTCTTGCCGTTCGTGCCGGTCAGTCCGATGACAGTCAGACGTTTGCCGTCCACAAAAGTGTTCCCGCGATGGTGGCGGGCAAGCGCCTGAAGAGCCTCAAGGGTGTCCGGGACGGCAATCACACGGGCATCTCCGCCGTAAGCCGCGGCGGAACCCTCGTCCACGACCGCATAACGCGCCCCCGCCTCAAGAGCCTTGAGAGCATATTCATTGCCGTCAAAATTCTCCCCTTTCAGGGCGAAGAACATCTCCCCTCCCACGACGGCCCTGCTGTCCGTCGTCACACGTCCGCACTCCTTGAACGCCGAATATAATCTCTGAATATCCATATTCAAACTTTTAAATTAGTAAAAAAAATCAACAGATCGGAGCGTAGCGACGCAAGGGGTTTGGGGAATACGGTCCCCAATGCCCCACCGGGGCTGTCACGAAGTGACTGGGGGTTGAAGGTACGGAAGTACGGGTAAGTGCTTAGCACTTACCCGTACTTCCCCATCCACCGGCACCGCGCTCCGTCTCCGAGAGGACCTCGGCATCCTCCCACTCGACACGCTCGTGACGGGCGACAATCATCTGCGCGATACGCTCGCCCGGAACGATCTCGAACGGCTCTCCGGAAAGATTCACCAACGAGATCTTCAGTTCCCCACGATAATCCGCATCCACGGTCCCGGGGCTGTTGATAACGGTGATGCCGTGCTTCGTGGCAAGGCCGCTGCGAGGACGGACCTGCGCCTCATAGCCGACCGGTAGCTCAATGAATATGCCCGTAGGCACCAGCACCCGTTCCAGCGGCTTCAGCACGACAGCCTCCGGGAGGTTCGCCCGCAGGTCCATTCCCGCCGACGCTTCGGTGGCGTAAGCGGGATCGGGCCATTGGCTCTTGTTCACTATCTTGACTTTCAATACGTTCATATTCAATGCGTAAAAATATTCATAACTCATAAAAAATGCGTCCTGACAAACTCTCGGGACACATTCATGTCCCTCAGGAATTGGCCTCCGCGGTTTCCTCCGTTTCCGCCTTGTCCGGAATGACAAGATTCAGGATGACGCCGACGATCGAGGCAAGACCGATGCCGGCGAGGGAGAATTTGCCGAAACTGATGACCGCCCCGCCGATTCCGATGGTGAGGATGAGGGATGCGATGATCAGATTGCGGGTCTTGTTCATGTCGATCCGCGCCTTCACCATGTTGTTGATTCCGACCGAGGCGATGCTTCCGAAAAGGAGCAGCATGATGCCGCCGAGAACGGCTGTAGGGATGGTCTGTATCGCCGCGCCGACCTTTCCGACAAGAGAGATAAGGATTGCGGAAAGGGCCGCGATCCTCATGCAGGACGGATCAGTCACCTTGGTGAGGGACACAGCGCCCGTCACTTCCGAATATGTCGTCACAGGAGCGCCTCCGAGGAATGCCGCGAGCGTGCAGGCAAGACCGTCGCCGAACATGGTGCGATGCAGACCCGGATCCTTCACGTAATCCTTGCCGGCGATCTCGCTGATCGCATAGACATCACCCACATGCTCGATGATAGGAGCGATGGCCACAGGCGCCATGAACACGATGGCCTGCCATGAAAGGCTCATCTTGGAGAAATGAGGCATCTGGAACCACGGTGCGTTCGCCACGCCGGAGAAATCCATTGAGCTTCTGTAGAAGATCACCGCTGCGATGTAGCCCGCCAATGCGCCGAAGACGACAGGGATGAGTTTGACCATGCCCTTGCCCCAGCAGGAGCAGACAATCGCCACGAAGAGTGAGATCAGTGCGAGAACCCAGTTCTTGCTGGCCATGTCAACTCCCGTTCCGGCCAGCGAAAGACCGATGAGGATGATGACCGGACCTATTACAATCGGCGGGAAAAGCTTCTTGATGAAGCTGATGCCGAAGAGTTTGACAAGGAGACTCATCAGCATGTACACAAGACCCACGGCGACAAGTCCGCAGAACATCCCGGGCATTCCGTAGAGTTCGGTGGCCTTGATGATCGGGGCGATGAACGCGAAGCTGCTGCCAAGGTAGATAGGGACCTTTCCTCCGGTGACGGCGTGGAAAAGAAGAGTGCCGAGACCGGCCGCGAGAAGAGCGATGGCAGGATCGAATCCGACCAGAAGAGGGACAAGGACCGTGGAGCCGAAGGCCACGAACATGAACTGAACACCGACGATTGATCGTTTCAGCGGGGATAAGGTGTGTTGTGACATGAATATTGAATTATTTAGAAGCTCGATTGTACAGGACGGCGGCGATGACACCGAAAATCACGTTTGGAAGCCACAGGGCGACCACAGGAGGCATCGCTCCGGAATAGACGAACATCTGGCTGAATCTCAGGAACAGGATGTAGGTGAAACTGAGGGCGATCCCGATGCCTATGTTCAGCCCTATCCCTCCCCTGCGCTTTCTGGAAGAAAGGCAGACTCCCATCAAGGTCAGGATGAAAGCCGAGAACGGAAGGGCGAGACGGGTGTGCTTCTCGATAAGAGCGTACATCACGTTGGCGTCACCCCTCATCTTCTGGGTGGCGATCAGCTCGTCCAGCTGTTCGGCCGGCAAAGTCTCCACCGTCTTCTTGTTGCGGTAAAAGTCCGTGACAGTCAGACTCAGGACCGTGTCCAGTTCAGCGCCGGTGGTGACATGGTCCTGAAGGCCGTCGGAATATTCCCTTATAAAATAATTCTTAAGCCTCCACCCTCCGAAAGTGCTGTCCCAGACCGCTTTCTCGGCGGAAATCTTCTTGATCAGCCTGTTGTTCTCTATGTCCTCAAGGGTGAAATCATAGGCGGTGTTGTTCCATGAGCTGAAAGACGCCACCGAAACGAACCTGCCGGGATTGATCTGATAATGCACATTATTCGAGGAGAGGGCGTTCCGATGCTTTATGTATTTCATCTCGAAGTTGATCCGCTTGACGTTCGACCTCGGAATCACCCAAAGGTTGAGCGAAAGGGAAAGCGTGGCGATCAGCAGGGCGGAGACCATGTACGGCACCATCATCCTCTTGTAGCTCACCCCACAGGACAGGATGGCGATGATCTCGCTGTTGGCGGCCATCCTGGAAGTGAAGAAGATCACCGTGATGAACACGAACAGCGGACTGAACATGTTCACGAAGTACGGTATGAAATTCATGTAATAGTCGAATACGATGGCCTCAAGCGGAGCCTTGTTCTCGACGAAATGGTTGATCTTCTCGCTGATGTCGAAGATGATGACGATCCCGATGATGAGAAGGAGGGCGATAAAGAAGGTCAGAATGAACTTCCTTATGATGTACCAGTCTATCTTCTTCAGTCCCGCCAGCATATTCCTAAAGTCTTGAGCTTATTTTTTTTACGGTCTTCTCTTTCCATGAGGCGAAGTCCCCTGCCGCGATGTGTTCCCGCGCCGCCCGCACAAGATCGAGATAGAACGCGAGGTTGTGCTCGCTGGCGATCATGGCGGCGAACATCTCCTTCGCGATGAAAAGATGGTGCAGGTAGGCTCTTGAATATGTCCGGTCAACGAACGACGCTCCCTCCGGATCGATCGGAGAGAAATCCTCCGCCCATTTGGAATTGCGCATGTTCATGATTCCGTTCCATGTGAAGAGCATGCCGTTGCGGCCGTTGCGCGTCGGCATCACGCAGTCGAACATGTCCACTCCCCTCGCGATGCCCTCCAGAATGTTCGCCGGGGTTCCGACTCCCATCAGGTACCTCGGCCTGTCCTCCGGCAGGACCGGGCAGACGAGTTCCAGCATCTCGTACATCTTCTCGACAGGCTCCCCCACCGCAAGTCCCCCGATCGCGAAACCTCCGACAGCCGGACTGTCTCCGACAAGGCTGACCGCATGGTCAACCGCGCGGAGGCGGAGTTCGGGATAGACGCAGCCCTGAATGATCGGGAACATCACCTGATTGTACCCGTACAGAGGTTCTGTCTCGCAAAAATGCTTGAAGTAGCGCTCCAGCCAGCCCTGGGTAAGCTTAAGGGACTTCGCGGCGTACCTCTCGTCAGCGTCACCCGGACAGCATTCGTCCAGAGTCATCATGATGTCAGCCCCGATTATTCTTTGGGTCTCCACATTGTTCTCCGGAGTGAAAGTGTGCCTTGATCCGTCGATGTGGGACTGGAAACGGCAGCCCTCCTCTGTGATCTTCCGGATCCCGGTCAGGGAGAACACCTGGAATCCGCCGCTGTCGGTAAGTATAGGCCTGTCCCAGTTCTCGAACTTGTGAAGTCCTCCGGCTTTGCGCAGAGTGTCCAGTCCCGGCCTCAAATAGAGATGATAGGTGTTGCCAAGGATGATCTCGGCCTTTATGTCTTCCTTCAAATCCCTGTGATAGACACCTTTGACAGAACCTACAGTCCCGACAGGCATGAATATGGGGGTTCTGACCTCACCATGATCCGTGGTGAAGACTCCTGTCCTTGCCCTTGAGCCGGGGTCCCTGGCTATCTCTCTGAACACCATCCCTTCCGAAATTAAACTCTCAAAGATAGTGATTTTTAGCCGAAAACTCGTACATTTGTTCGTTTTGACCTGACGCATAATAACAAAAAAACACAATAACATTATGAGCCACAAGCACATCAGCCTCAGGCTGATCATCATGAACTTCCTCCAGTACGCGATCTGGGGAGCCTACCTGACATCGATGGGCAGCTTTCTGGGCAAGGCCGGACTCGGCCCGCAGATCTGGCTGTTCTTCGCGACACAAGGTTTTGTCTCCATCTTCATGCCGGCCCTTGTCGGCATTGTGGCGGACAGATGGATCCCCGCGCAGAAAACCCTTTCTCTCTGCCAGCTGACAGCAGGTGTCACGATGCTCGGCACCGGCCTGTACGCCATGGGCAACGTAAACATGGCCGGAGGAGCCTACGTTGTGGGGCCGGACTTCAATTTCAGCATCTTCTACATCCTCTACACGATCAGCGTGGCGTTCTACATGCCGACGATCGCCCTCACCAACTCGGTCGCATACGCAGGCCTTGAGGGAGCCGGGAAGGACACCGTCAAAGCATTCCCGCCGATCCGTGTGTTCGGGACAGTCGGCTTCATCTGCACGATGCTCTTCGTGAACTTCATGAGGGATCCCTCCGGAATCCAGTACCAGCACAGCTACTTCCAGTTCTTCACATCCGGAGCGCTGAGCCTCGTTCTCGGACTCTACGCCCTGACCCTTCCGGACGTGCCGGTCAGGAAAGCCGGCGGCGGCAGCTTCATGGAAGCCAGCGGACTCAAGGCGTTCTCCCTGTTCAAGGACAGGCAGATGGCGGTGTTCTTCATCTTCTCCATGCTTCTCGGAGCGTCGCTTCAGATCACCAACGGCTACGCCAACTCATTCATCTCCTCGTTCACAGGAAGTCCCGAATATGCCGACGCATGGGGTGCGCGCAACGCCAACGCCCTGATTTCCATCAGCCAGATGTCCGAAACCCTGTGCATCCTCCTCATCCCGTTCTTCATGAAGAGGTTCGGAATCAAGAAGGTGATGCTCATCGCGATGTTCGCCTGGGTGCTGAGGTTCGGATTCTTCGGAATCGGCAACCCGGGTTCCGGAGTATGGCTGTTCATCCTTTCCTGCCTCGTGTACGGCGTGGCTTTCGACTTCTTCAACATCTCCGGCTCGCTCTATGTGAACCGCAGGACCACAAAGGACATCCGCTCCAGCGCCCAGGGCCTGTTCATGCTGATGACCAACGGCCTCGGAGCCTCGATCGGGACATGGGCCGCCGGCAAGGTCGTGAACCATTACGTCTATAACGCCGCATGTCCTGACTGGGCCGCCGCCTGGTACGTGTTCGCCGCCTACGCCATGATTGTCGGCATCCTGTTCGTGTTCCTGTTCAAGGATCCCGGCAAGGACGAGGAGTGCGCCGGGGAGGCATAGTCAACGCTTCCCGCGCAAAAGATTCACCTCAACCCTGGCAAGACCGAACACCCGGCTTTCCGACATGAAATATTTGAGATCGAAGCATCGGTACTCATTATGATTCCTGACCTTGTGGTAGGATGTGATGCAGTCAAACCTGTAGCCCATCTGCGCAAGGTCAGTAATGTTTATTGACGTCACACCTTCGCCGAGCAGCGACTCCAGAATCTCATGATTCCGGTCAAGAGCCCCGATGGTCCGCAGCCGGAGGCCTTTCAGATGCCCTCCGTTGACATAGTGGTACCTGCTTTTACAACTGACGCAGCAGAACTTCATGTCGCTCCGCCCGTAAGGAAGAACATCCCCGCACTCCAGACATCTTCCCCTCTGTTCCCCGTCATATTTCATAGTTCATCTCCGGCCGGCGGACAATCCTGATCCGAGACTCACATTGCCTCATGCGGGGTGGCGGCCGCCTGATGCCACCCACGTAAGGCAAATATGCCCAACCGAAATGACATTTGAAAGAGGTCGGAAAAAAGTTCATGAATATTTTTCCGTTTCTTATCGTTCCGCAGGCAATAAGAATTTTCTTTCCGCCGATAAGATTTTTCTTTGTCTTGCCCGGAAAAAGTTTGTCATCAAAAGAAATATGCCAATTCAAAAAACAAATCCACTAAAAGACATGCCCTTATTATTAATCAAAAAGAAGATCCGATAAGATTCGGAAAAATTTCACCTATGATTTTTTTCGATCGTGTTTTCCTGCGGCACCACATTATAACTTTGCGTCAGACAAAACTTCAAAACAACTTGAATCATGGAACAGTTGAACAGACTTGAAATCCGGGGGAATGTCGGCAACGTCAACATCCTCAAGGTCGGAAACACACGGGTGGCGCATTTCTCCGTAGCGACCAACTTCGCCTACAAGGGCAGGAACGGAGAGCCGAACATCGAAACCACTTGGCACAACGTTACGGCCTGGGAAGGAAACAAAGGCATCGCCCCTTTGGAGAGCATACGGAAAGGCTTCCCCGTCTATGTCGCAGGCAGACTCCGCTCACAGAAATACACCTCGAACGACGGAGTGGAAAGGACAAGCATGGAATTGATCGCCAACACGGTCGAACCGCTTGACGACAACATCACAGCCCAATACATGCAATAGACCGTTTTGATCAACGCAGGATCTTCCGATGGCCTGCGGCAAGTGGGAGGACGGATTGTGGGAAAGACCATCGGAATTTTTTTCTTATGTGCTTTTCACTTGAAAGGACATCCCGGGCATGTTCTAAAAACGCATTTTACGCACCACTTGAAATTGCACTTCAAGTATGATTCCGCATATAGATCACATTATGTAATAAGAACTTGTTTTTCATCAAATAAATTAATTTTTCAAGAATTTACGGAAAAATATTTGGAGATAACAAAATAATGCTTACCTTTGCGTACACTTTCTGCATAGCAGGCAAAGGCTGACAGGAAGCCAAAGCGGAACTCCTTGGACTCAAGGCCGCGAGGCAGCAGTAATGCCGATGCGAACGCATCTCCGTCAGAAAACCTTACCATGGCGGAAAGTTTATTTTTCCACTGACAATGCGACAATGTGTCAGAAAAAAGTTGAATGCGGAATTTTGGCAACATGCAAAATTCCGCATTCAACTTTTTTCTGACACCCGAATCCGGGGATTGTAGTATATTATCAACCCCTGCCTACCTGCCCTTATACATTTCCTCGTAGTAGCGCAGATACTCTCCGCTGGTCACATTGTCCAGCCATTCCCCATTGTCAAGGTACCAACGCACTGTCTTCTCAATGCCCTCGGCGAACTGAAGGCTCGGTTCCCAGCCAAGCTCGCTCTTCAGCTTGGAGGAGTCGATGGCATAACGCATGTCATGCCCCTTGCGGTCCGCGACGAATGTGATCAGATCATCATCCGCTCCCTCCGGACGGCCAAGCAGACGGTCCACCGTCCGGACCAGAACCTTGACAAGATCTATGTTCCTCCACTCGTTGAAGCCGCCGATGTTGTACGTTTCGGCGTTTTTCCCCTTGTGGAAGATCAAATCAATGGCCCTTGCGTGGTCCTCGACGTAGAGCCAGTCGCGGACATTCTCCCCTCTTCCATAGACAGGAAGAGGACGGCGCTGGAGGATGTTGTTGATGAACAGCGGAATCAGTTTCTCCGGGAACTGGTACGGCCCGTAATTGTTCGAGCAGTTGGTCACGATCGTCGGCATTCCGTAGGTGTCATGATAAGCCCTGACAAAATGGTCACTCGAAGCCTTGGCGGCCGAGTACGGACTGTGAGGCCGGTACTTGCTCTCCTCCGTGAAGAATGTGTCGCCGAACGGCCCGCCTCCGCACTCGTTTCCGTCCGGGTCTCCCTCCGGCCTAGTCAGCCCGAGCGCTCCGTAAACCTCATCGGTCGAGACATGGTGGAATCTCTTGCCATCCCAACCTTCAGGCTCCCAGAACTCGCGAGCGGCCTGAAGCAATGTCAAGGTGCCGAGCACATTCGTCCTTGCGAATGTGAAAGGATCTTTGATCGAGCGGTCAACGTGGCTTTCGGCGGCAAGGTGGATGACTCCGTCGATGGAATATTCGGAGATCACCCTGCGGACAGTCTCAAGGTCGCAGATGTCGGCCTTGACGAACGTGTAGTTCGGCCTGTCCTCGATGTCCCTGAGATTGGCAAGATTCCCGGCGTAGGTCAGCTTGTCAAGATTCACGATCCTGTAGTCCGGGTACCTGTTGACAAAAAGCCTCACCACATGGCTGCCGATGAAACCGGCCCCTCCGGTGATCAGTATTGATCGTCTGTAGTTCATATAAGTTTTTTCGACATCCACGATCACTTCGACAAGCTCGGTGACCGAATTCAATCACTTCTTCCGCATCTTTCCCTCATGCAGCTCATCGTACGCCGCCCGGTTGCGGAAGATGTCGATGGCCGTGTAGATGGACGACATCATGGACTGAGGGTCAGCCTCGTCACGTCCGGCCATCTCGTAGGCGGTGCCGTGATCCGGAGATGTCCTGACGACAGGCAGACCTGCCGTGAAGTTCACTCCGTCCTCGAAGGCAAGAGCCTTGAAAGGAGCAAGTCCCTGATCGTGATACATCGCCAGCGTCGCGTCAAACCTGGCATAGTGTCCCAGTCCGAAGAACCCGTCAGGGGAATACGGTCCGAAAGCCATCAGCCCTTCAGCGTTGGCCGCCTTCACGGCCGGAAGTATGATCTTCTCCTCCTCGTCACCAAGCAGGCCGCCGTCACCGCAATGAGGATTCAATCCCAGCACGGCGATCTTCGGTTCCACAATGCCGAAATCCCTCTTCAGCGAGGCCGTCATCAACCTCAGCTTGTTCACTATCTTCTCCTGCGAGATCGAGGCCGGAACATCCTTCAAAGGAATATGTCCGGTCACGACACTGATCCTGAGCTGGTCGGAGACCATGAACATCAGCACGTCATCCACCCCGAACTCCTTCTGGAGGTATTCGGTGTGACCGGTGTTGCCGAATCCCTCGGCCACCATCGCCTTCTTGTTGATCGGAGCCGTGACCAGCACGTCGATGTCGCCGTTCTTGATGTCCCCGACAGCGCATTCAAGGGATCGGATGGCCGACTTGGCCGACTCCGGGGTAGATTGCCCCGGTTCCACGAACACATTGTCCGGCAGACAGTTGACGATGTTTATCTTCTTTGGTTTCACATCCTTGGCGCTCTGGATCACGTAGGTGTCCATCTGGTCAAGATTGTGGATCAGCTTGCGGTAGAATCCGAAGATCTTTGACGATCCGTAGATCACAGGAGTGAACGACTCCAGAATCCGCGCGTCAGCCAGAGACTTGATGATCACTTCATACCCTATGCCGTTGCCGTCTCCCTGGGTTATTCCGACAATTGGTTTTCTGTTATTCCTTTCCATAATGCTTACTGTGTTTGAGGGCACGGTCGGGATTCAAAGGCCGACGCGCGCATATTCATTCTGCAAATTTAGTGATTCCTAAAAAATAACTTAGGAAAATGAAAGGAATAAATTTCAGATAGTCTGATTTTTCAGTCGAAATCAATGAGTCCCGCCTCCGCCGCGGCATTCGCCTCGTAGCCCTCATCGACAGGAAGAATCTTGCCGGCCTCCACCGCACCGGCCCCGGCAGCCACCGCCAAACGGTCGCAACGCTCGTTCTCCGGATGCCCGTTGTGTCCTTTCAGCCAATGGAAGGCCACCCGATGCATCCGATAGACATTAAGGAACCTTATCCAAAGATCCGGATTCTTCACCTTCCTCCAGCCTTTCTTCTCCCAATTCAGAAGCCACCCTTCGTTCACGGCCTTCACGACATAGGACGAGTCGCTGTACACCTCGACCTCCGCATTCCGCCACTTTATCGCCTCCAGTCCCTTGATCACCGCCAGCAGTTCCATCCTGTTGTTGGTCGTCCGGATGAATCCGCCGCTCATCTCCTTCTCATGCCCGGCGCATTTAAGCACCACACCATACCCGCCAGGCCCGGGGTTCCCGCTGGATGCGCCGTCCGTGTAAAGGTATATCCTCGGTCTCGCCGAATCTGTCTCCATAGCCGCAATCTCCGGACGCTCTGTCAGTCCCTGCTGAATATGTCCCTTGTGTAAACCTTGTCCCTGACATCGTCGAGCACCGTGTCATAGCGGTTCGCGACAATTGAGTCGGAACGGCGCTTGAACTCGCGTAGATCGTTGACGACCTCGCTGCCGAAGAAGGTGGCACCGTCCTCCAATGACGGCTCATAGACGATGACCGTGGCTCCCTTTGCCTTGATGCGTTTCATGACACCCTGGATTGAACTCTGCCGGAAGTTGTCGGAGCCGGTCTTCATCGTAAGACGGAAGACTCCGACGGTGAGAGTTTTTTCCCTTTCGCCGCTCCACTGGCTGGAGGCGGTGTAGTAGCCGGCCCTCTGAAGGACCTGGTCCGCCACGAAATCCTTCCTCGTGCGGTTGGACTCGACAATCGCACCGATCAGATTCTCCGGCACATCGGCGTAGTTGGCCAGCAGCTGCTTGGTGTCTTTCGGGAGGCAGTAGCCGCCATAGCCGAAGGACGGATTGTTATAATGCGAGCCGATCCTCGGATCCAGGCACACTCCCTCTATGATGGATTTCGTGTCCAGTCCCTTGATCTCGGCGTAGGTGTCCAGTTCGTTGAAGTAGCTCACCCTCAGCGCAAGGTAAGTGTTGGCGAAGAGTTTCACGGCCTCCGCCTCCGTAGTACCCATGAACAGAACCGGAACGTCATCCTTGAGGGAAGCCTCGCTCAAAAGCTCCGCGAACGCGCGGGCGGCCTCACAGAGTCTTGGGTTCCCGTTGTCATAGCCGACTATGATCCGGCTCGGATAAAGATTGTCGTAAAGCGCTTTCGACTCCCTGAGGAACTCCGGAGCGAAGATGATGTCCGGAACGGTCACCTTTCCTGTCTGGGATTCCCGGCGTGAAAAACGCTCCCTCACCGACGCCGTGTAGCCCACCGGAACTGTGGACTTGATGACCATCACAGCGTCAGGATTCACCTTCAGCACCAGATCGATCACCTCCTCCACATGCGACGTGTCGAAGAAGTTCCTCTTGGGATCGTAGTTCGTGGGAGCCGCTATCACCACGAAATCAGCGTCACGGTAGGCGGACTCTCCGTCAAGCGTGGCGGTGAGACCAAGGTCCTTCTCACGGAGGTATCTCTCTATGTATTCGTCCTGGATCGGGGACTCACGGCGGTTGATCATTTCAACTTTCTCCGGAACAACGTCAACGGCGGTCACCTTGTGCCTCTGCGACAGGAGAGTGGCCATGGACAGACCGACGTAGCCCGTGCCGGCAACCGCTATCCTCATGTCTTTCAAATCTTTCATGTGATTATGTCTTTAAGTGTTTTTTTTCAAAGGAACCGGACTGTCTTTCAAGATCTCCCCGGAAAGGGCCCCGGGGGTCTCGACTATCGCGGAAGGGTTATAGGCCTCAAGTTCGTCACGGCCCCGGAATCCCCATGTCACACCTATGGTCCGGACTCCGGCATTGGCTCCGGTCTGCATGTCCACATTGGAATCCCCGACATAGACAACTTCCCCTTTTGAGACAGACGGAACTGATTCCATGATCTGGCCGACGATGGCAGGGTCCGGCTTGATCGGCTGGCCGTCACGCTGGCCGAGAATCTTCACGAAGTCATATTCCCCGAAAAAGTGCCTGACGAGTTTCTCCGCCCCGTCCTGGTACTTGTTGGAGGCCACGGCGAGACGCACCCCCCTTTCGCTGATGCTCCTAAGCATCTGAGGGATTCCGTCGTATGGTCTGGTGCGGTCGCATTTGTGGGCATCGTAATAGGGAATGAAATAAGACGCCATCTTCCGGACGTTGTCTTCAGTAGCATATTCAGAAGGGAGGGCCGCGCGGAACAGATTATATATCCCGCGTCCGACCATCCGGTAATAGTCATCAACAGGATGAGTCGGGAAGCCGCACTGCACAAGAGCATGGTTGGTGGCTTCGCCAAGATCCTCCACCGTGTCGAGAAGGGTGCCGTCAAGATCGAAGATCGCAAGTTTTGTCATACTCTACTCAGCATTTTCGAAACCGGAATATTCATCCTTGTCCTCATAAGGGACACCTGTCTTCATCCACGCAGGCATCGCGGAACCTTTCAGATAGTGGTCAAAGAACTGCTGAAGTCTGATGGACAGATCCTTGCAGTTGCGTCTTTGGACGAGGTTGTGGGCCTCCTCGTTGTACTGGAGCAGCCATGCCGGCTTGCCGAGCCTGCGGAGATCGGAGAAAAACTCTATACCCTGGTACCACGGAACGGCACCGTCCGCGTCATTGTGCATGATGAGGACAGGTGTCTGAACCTTGTCGGCATGGAAGACCGGGGAGTTCTCTATGTAGAGGTCAAGTCCGCCGGGCTCCCACATGCTCTTTCCGATACGGCTCTGACCGTGTTCATACTGACCGGCCCGGGTAATGCCCGATTCCCACCGGATCCCACCGTAGGCCGAAGTCATGTTACCGACAGGAGCGCCGGACCCTGCCGCCGCAAACATGTCCGTGCGCGTTATGAGCCAGGCGGTCTGATAGCCTCCCCAGCTCTGGCCCTGAATCGCCATCCTGCTCTTGTCGGCGATGGAATATTTCTCACAGAGAGCCTCGGCACCGGCACAGATGCAGTTGTAGGCGCTCTCTCCCGGATGTCCCACCTCATATACTATGTCCGGTACGAACACGATGTACCCGCGGGATGTGTAAAACGGAATATTCACGATTGAGCGTGAAGGAGCCGGTGTCCAGAATGAGTAGAGATTGTTGGAGTTCTTCTCGTAGAAGTAGATCATCACAGGAAGTTTCCCGCCTTCCTTCGCTCCGTCCGGAATGAAGACAAGACCCTTCAAAGGAGTGCCGTCGTAGGCTTTCCAACGGAAGAGTTCGGCGCTGCCCCAACGATAGTCTGCCATCTGAGGATTGATTGAGCTTACCTTTGTGGAAGTCTTGAAATTGTCGTCTGTATAATAAAGGTCATAGCAGTTGCGGAAATTGCCTTTCTGGAAGAATATCCTGTCTGTGGTCTTGGTTCCCGCAACATACTTGAAGCTGACGGTATCGGTGAAATATTCAAGAGTTTTAGACGGCTTGGCGAGGTTAAGGCGGCCGAAACCGTTCTCCTGGCTTTCCTCGTTGAACACGCTGAGATAGACAGTCTGCTTCGGATCAAGCGGCCTGGCGACTCCGCAGCGGTGCTCGTTAGGCTTTCTGGTGTCGGGCTTCGGGTCTGTGATCTTGAACCGGTTGTGGGTCTGACGGCCGAGTCCTCCGGTAAGGTTGACAGCCGACGAGCCGTCAGGGGCGAACTTCCAGATGTCGTAGCGGTCTATTATCAGAACCGCGTCATCATCCTTAAACCATTTCGGAGAGTACTCGTGCGCCGGAGCGGCGGCCGGACGGTCGTTCTCTTCATCGTAGAACGGAACTCCGGTCTGTGCTGTAAGGTTGACCGTTTCACCGGTCAGAGTGTTGTAGGTGAACCAGTCCATCCGCTCGTTGTCGAACCAGACAAGGTACTTTCCGCCCGGAGAGATGTCGAACCGTCCCACATTCAATCCCTCAACCACAACCTTTCTTGAGCCATCCTTCACATTCACAAGGGAGAAATCATAGCGGCTGTTGTAGTCCCAGGCGGCAGTACGGGCATACTTCGCGTTGTCTGCCGAAAGAACCCACCCGGAAAGTCCACCGTTCATAAGGCGGATGTTGTCGAAGCAGGATGTCGTCAAAGGCACTATCTTACCCGGCTCCGCAAGGTCGATTGTGGCTGAATATGTCCTCTTGAGCTTTTTATTGACATTAAGTCTCTGCTGCGGCGGAGTGTACACCGCATCCCAGTTCCAGATGTCCAGCCGGGCGGTCTCGAAGTCCACGATCGTGGTATCCTTAGGAGGACGGATGGCCCCTATCCCAAGGAAAAGCCGCTTCCCGTCAGGAGTGAAGTGAAGTTCGGTGTTCTCGTTGAGCGTCCAGCCCGGAGTGCCGCCAACCTTCGTCCCCTCCGCGACGATCTCTTTCGTCGAATATGCCCACCTGCCGTCCTTGCTGATGACGGTTGTGCTGTCGGCGGTCACAGGAGCGGATTTCTTTCCGACCTTGAGAGCCCGGATGCTCGTCAGGTACAGGGACTGGCATTTGTCGCGGTTCTTGCTCTTGTCCGCGGAACCGAGGAAAACCAACTGATCCTCGGAATCACTCAAGGTAAGTCGGCTGTACGACTCCGCACCCTTGGCAAGGGTGTCCGGACAGGCCGGGACGCGCGCTATCATCACGGCAGAGACGGAAAGCGAATCCTTCTTGTCTTTCCTGGAGGTCATCACAAGGACAGTTCCATCCTGGTTGAAAGAATAGGAATCAATGTGCTCAAGGGTGTCCTTCCTCTCCGTGCCAGGGTCCAGGATGATGAGTCCCGACCTGTCGGCGCCCTTCTTGTCTGTGGTGTCCTTGTAGTGTTTCCACGTTGATTTGTAGGCGACGTACGGTTTGGAGAGAGAGCCTGTGGTGTAGGAATCCACCCGTCCATACTTCTTGACAGTCATTGAACCGAGGTCAACGATGGCGAGTGTGTCCTTGGTCATCTCCTCTGCCTTCTTCTTGTCGATTTTTTCCTGGCGGGTCTTGGCGAACTGAGGTTTGATCCTCACGTAGAGCCACTTGCCCTTGGGGTCAAGGGAAGCCTTACAGCCGCGGGGAATGCTGATCTCCCGGCATGAGGACTTGCCTTTCTTCTGAGGGGTCATATTCCTGACATGGAGCGTCCCGTCCCCTTCCTGAGGGTTGACGCACCACACAAGGATGTCGCCGTCATCGCTTTTCAGGATGTCCGACACGCTCTGCCATGAATCGTACACATCGTGGTCCATAGCTTTCTTTTGAGCCGAAACGGATGTCATCCCGGACACGACGGCTGCAATTGCCAATGTTGACAGCAGTTTGAAATTCATGATATTACAATGTTTGATTCTTCGTCTTGCGGACAGCCTCGTAATAGTCATGGCGGGCAGGGTTCTCCGGGAACCAACCTTTCAGCACCCGTTTTTCCTGTGCGAAGATCTCCAGGATGCCCCAGAAGCAGGAGAAGGCGGCGGCGCCAAGTATGGTGGCAAGAACATCCTGTTCCACGAATACGGAAGCGGTCGAGAAAGCCAGCCCCGCAGCGAAAAGGACCCACCAGCTGCCTTTGCCCCAATGGTATTCCATCTTGATGACTACGGGATGACATATTCCTATTATTAGAAAGGTCGCCGCACCGACGATAATTCCGCTGAAGTTCATTTTCTTTTCTGTTTTTTCAGAAAGCAAAAATACGAAAATATTATGGATTTAGGGGACTGATACCTATAATTCACGATGATCAGTAAAGTGTTTACCCACATTTTGGGATTGTGAGGATGACGGCGTGGCGGTAACTTTGCGGTCGGATAGTGATTATCGTCACAAAACAAGAATCTTTTAAGCCAAATGAAATGAAAGAGACCCGCGGTCGTGAGACCCCGGGCTTTTTTTTGAAAATTTCTGTAACAATCAATGAAAATATTCGTTTATATTGTGAAACGACAAAGAAAAGATGACAAGAGAAGAGTCCATAGCATTCTACAAGGCGCACGCCAAAAGGCTTTACAACACAAGCCTGAGGATTGTCCGCGACAGCGGCGAAGCCGAGGAGATCATGCAGGACACGATTCTCAGATTCATCACGTCGGATGCCGTTCCCGGAGAACCTGCGCAAGTGGCGGCATGGCTGCGCAGGACCTGCATCAGGAAATCCATCGACGCGGTCAGAAAGAGGATGAGGGAGAAACTGTTCCTTGATGAATATGCCGGGGAGGTTTCAGGATATGAAAGTTCCGGAACGGTGGAGGTTCCGGAAACAAGCCTCGCCGATGTGCGCAAGGCGATCGGCACTCTGCCGGAGAACTGCCGGCTTATTCTGAACCTCGTGCTGGTGGAAGGTCTAGACTATGAAGAGATCGCCGGTCTCACGGGAGAACGGGAAGGCACATTGAGGACACAGTTTTCAAGGGCGAAGGCAAAATTGGCGGAAAAATTAAGGAGGAACGGATATGATTGATCTTAAAGAATATATCAGCAGAAATCCCGATGCTTTCGATGATCAGGATTTGCCTCCAGGACACGAGGCGAGATTCGAGGCGAAGCTGGACGCTTTGCTGAAAGCCGGCCATGAAGCCGGAACCGTAAAGACTGCGGGTAAGCATCGGCGGTACGTCAGGACATTCAGTGTACTCTCAGCCGCGGCAGCAGCTGTCATTGCCGCTGTGATATTCATGAACCGTCCATCCGGAGAGGTGGATTGGTTCGGCGGCGTGGCGGACGATCCTGCGGCCGTGTATCTGGCATATTCAGAGAAAGCGGCCTCGATGTACAGGGAAATCCTCACCAAGGACATTGACGGAAAGTGGGAGGCGACGGTCGGGAGCGTCATGCTGGAGACTGTGCCGATGATTGACCTGCTGCCGGAAGAGTTGGATGACGCGGCGAAGACGGAGATTCTTAAAGAATACTATGGAAATTTACTTAACGGACTAAACAAAATAAATAAAATCAAAGAGTTATGAAAAAGTTAATGATTTTCGGAGCTGCGGCTCTCATGATGCTTGCGGCCACAGCTTTCAGCTTCCCTGGCGAACGTCCGGGCGAAACGCCTTACCAGTCGGTACCTTCCGGCAAGAACTATGACTACACCACCTGCAAATTCAGCTGCAAGGGGTTCACGGACTTGGACCTGAGCGGAACAGTCAAAGTCAACCTTGTCAAGTCGGACGCGTACAAGGTCGAAGTCACTCTGCCGCGCGAACTTGAGGACTACCTTCTGGTGCGTGTCGAGGGGGGCGAGCTGAAAATAGGCTGGAAGAAGAATCTTCCTTCAAAATTCTTCCATAAAAATTCGGGCGACTGGACCTGCGAGGCCGAGATCGCCATGCCCGAGCTCAGGGAACTTGAGATGTCAGGGGCCACGAGTCTGCAATGCAACGACACCTTCGACCTCGGAAGAGGGGAATTCTCCTTGGATCTGAGCGGGGCGAGCAAAGTCTACTCACTGAACGTCAATGCCGGGAAACTGGAGGCAGAGATAAGCGGGGCCAGTTTCTGCGAGGTCACCGGTGATTTAGGCGAGGCGGAACTCGAGCTCTCCGGAGCCGCGAAGAGCACTTTCAAAATCAATGCGGACAGGTTGGAGGCGGAAGTCAGCGGGGCAGGCAACACTACCCTTGACGGGGCTTTCGGGGTAGCCGGCATAGAGGTG
The DNA here is from genome assembly GCA_963642565.1 of Bacteroidaceae bacterium. GTDB lineage: Bacteria > Bacteroidota > Bacteroidia > Bacteroidales > UBA932 > Cryptobacteroides. The sequence goes on from CAVIGZ010000025.1 coordinate 24,475, forward strand.
TCGGGGGCTTGCGTGCTGCATCTGAAAGGGACTGTGGGCACGTTGAAGGCCAATGCTTCCGGAGCCGCCAAGTTAAAGGCTATGGGGGCCGTCACGGAGGAGGCGTTCCTTCAGACATCCGGAGCAGCCGTCTGCGAAGTCAACGTGACACGGTCAATCGTGATCAATGACGCTACTGGCGCATCCAGGATCAGATACAAGGCTCCTGGGGATGTCAATGCCTCAATAAAAAGGACGACCTCGGTGGAAAGAGTTTATTGATGAATTCCTAAGAAGCGGTCGAACCTGAAGTTTTTCACTCTCAACCCGGCGCCCGAACCGAGT
>CAVIGZ010000026.1:0-24279 GCA_963642565.1 Bacteroidaceae bacterium
TTCTTTTTTCATCAGTCATGTGCCACCGTCACACTCTTTCTTCAAAAAGCAATCTATCCCCAAAAATCTTTGCCAAATCTGCGGCAACTTATTTTTTGCCGCTTACTAAAAACAATTCCGATAGATTTCGGGCGCAAATATAATAAAATTCAGCGGATTGGGCATCAGTCAGCCGGCCTATAACGATTAAAACATCACGCAAATGGATAAAATAGGTTTTCTTTTTCCTATCTTTGTGTACGTTATGACGATCGAGTATGTTCCACAGACCTGGAAGGACTACGAGCTTCTTGACTCCGGAAGGGGTGCGAAGCTCGAAAGGTTCGGAGAATATGTTCTTGCCCGCCCGGAGCCGAAGGCCCTGTGGGACAAGAGCATGAGCGATGCCGAGTGGAATTCTCTCGCCCACACCCGCTTCACCCCCGGAGCCGGATTCGGCAAGGCGGGGAAGGAGGACAGCGGGACGTGGGAAAGGCTCAGGAATATGCCCGACCAGTGGTGGATCCGCTATGGCGGCGGCCCGAGGTTCAGCCTCAGGCTGGGTCTCACGTCCTTCAAGCACGTGGGAGTCTTCCCGGAGCAGGCCGCGAACTGGGACTACATATTCAAGCAGACTTCCAGCATCGCCTCCAGGACAGGCTCACGCCCCAAGGTCCTGAACCTGTTCGCCTACACGGGAGCCGCGTCGCTGGCGGCCAAGTGCGCCGGGGCCGATGTCACGCATCTGGACTCCGTGCGGCAGGTCGTCACCTGGGCTCACGGCAACCAGGACCGCAGCGGCCTTCAGGACATCCGCTGGGTGGTGGAGGACGCGATGAAGTTCGCCTCCCGCGAGGCCAGACGGGGAAATCTCTATCAAGGCATAATCCTTGACCCTCCCGCCTACGGTCACGGTCCGGACGGCGAGAAATGGAAGCTGGACGAGTGTCTTTTCGACATGATGAAGACTGTCGGTAGGATCCTCGCTCCGGAAAACAGTTTTCTCGTTCTGAATCTTTACTCCAACGGATTCTCGGCCATTCTCGGCGAGACCGTTGTGCGTCAGGCTTTCGGGCTTCCGGCCGACACGGCGCTTGAGTCCGGCGAACTGGTGATCAGGGACAGGTTCGGGAAGAATCTTCCTTTGAGCATATTCGTGAGACTGAGGAGGTAGAGGCATGAGGTCATTTGTCAGGTTCTGTTCGATTTCCATTGTACTTGTGGCGCTCGCATTCTTCTGCGAAGGGCTGCGGATCAACTTTTTTGCCGAACCTGACTCCGGAACCGCGGCAAGAACATCCACGGGCAGCCTTACCGACCCGATCCAATCAGAACATTCATTCATAAAGTTCAACACAGTCTGCCTGACAAGCCCGACGGGCGAAGGACAGACAGTAACCCGCACAGTCTCCGTCGCTTCCGGCAGCCCATGCAGGAACGCGCGCAGGACGGAACTTGACTTCAAGGTTTTGGAGTTCAGGCCATTCTGCCATCCTGCCGCGCGAAGACATTCCTTGCCGGCCCTGCGGAAGCTGCGTCTATAGCGGTCAGCGTTCCTATACCCTTCGGTGCTTCGCGCCGGGTACATGGGTTTTCAAAACAACAAGGTGCCGCCCCCCTCAACGGACGGAAAACAACGTATTACCATAACCAAGGTGATGCAACCATATTTTTTACACAACAACAATTCCCGGGGAGCGTTGTGCCTTACCGGGAAGCATCACCGACAATTAAAAAAGAACAAATGGAAAACGTAAATATCAAGAAAACAAGATCCGCGAAGGACATCATCGTGACCCTCGTGTTTCTCGCGGCGGGAGTGGCTCTGCTCTTCTGCTCCGACTCAATGTTCATCCTCGGCCTCACGGTCATCCTGTTCGCCGTCATCCTGTTCTTCGCGATGAAATCATCCTACGTGATCGAAGGCAAGGACGGTTCGTTCAAACGCAAGATAGCGAACTTCCCGAAAACCAAGAAAGAAGAGCTTGTCTCATTCCTTGAAGGCAGATCCGGGAAGGCTGTACCGGAGGCTCCGGGAGGACTTCTGCTGTACGTTTACTACCGCAGCGACAAATCCTCCGGATTCGCCCAGATCTTCGATTTCGAGAACTATCAGTACAGTCCCATCACCGAAATGCTCCCGCTTGGCGCAGAGCAGGTGAAAGCCTTGGTCTAAACTCCTGATTGCAACCGACCTGCCGCCGGCATCATCAAACAAGCGACGGCAATCACAAACGGTGCGGCCACCCTCCTTTTGACAGGAGCGACGGCCGCACCGTTTTCTTTGTCTTGACAGCTGCTCTCCGGATTTCAGAACTACTGGACCGAGAGGAATGCGGCGAGGGATTTCTCGATCTCGTCGGCGAACTCGTTGTCACCGGCCCTGCGGATGACATCGTTGGTCATATAATTGATAAGGTTGCAGTTATATTCAAAGTCACTCTTGCACATCGGGTAGAAATCAATGAAGAACCTGATGGATGCGAAGAGTTCGTCCGCCAGTTCCCGAGTCAGAGCCTTGGCTTTCTCCGGCTTGCCGAGAGCATAGTAATCCTTGATCATCTCGATCGGGAAGAGGGCGTTGGGACCCCAGCCGAGAATCGAGTTGTCGTAAGGATATTCCTTCGGCTTGAGAACCTGCCGGCACCTGTCGAGCATCTCCTCGGCCCGGTCGTTCTCCCCGGCGGCGATGAAGGCGTTGGCGGCGGACACGAACATGTTCCTCAATGACATGACACCGAGGAAGGTGTAGGTGTTCTGGTAGTCAACACAGTAGTCCTCGCGGGAGACGGCATCGAAGCAGTAGCTCCCTGTCATCTTCCCGTAGAGATCATCCGTGTCAACGAGGCCGATCTCCAGCGACTGCACCTTGTTCTTGATCGGAGTGAACTTGCAGGAGAAGCCCTCGTACATCAGGTAATCCTTGATGCCGATGTTGAGGTCACCTCCCTGATTGAGCATGTTCAAAGGCCTGTCCCACTGGTAGGTGGAAAGGAAGTCAAGCATGAAGAGCTCCTGCTTGCTGAGGTAGTTCTTGCTCTTCGGAATCTCGATGACGATGGAGTCCGGAATCTGGTCCGCGAACTTCCCGCTCACGATTCCGCTCCTCAGGCAGTTCTCCTTGTTCACCGGGATGATCATCTTTCTGGAGACCCAATAATCCTGCTTGCTTCCATCCTGATACAGCAGTTTGGCGTCAGGATGCTTGAACACTGCGATGCAGTCGGACAGCGGCAGGGCCTGGCCGCGCTTGTCCTCGATAGGGATCCACTCGTTGGTTCCATAGAGGTACTGTTCCTGCCCGATCGAGAGGTCCAGAGGCGCGGAGTTGTTGATGGCGTACCTCATCTGGTCGATGTACCAGTCTGTTCCGAGAAGCGAGGTGTTGCAGATCCTCACGTCGTTCCTGAAACCCTCGACCTCCTGGGCGTACCAGAGAGGGAAGGTGTCGTTGTCGCCATGCGTGATGAGCAGGCCGTTCTCTCCCACTGAGTTGAGATAGTTCCTGGCGATCTCGACGGCTGTGTAGCGGTTGCTCCTGTCGTGGTCGTCCCAGTTCTCCTCCGCCATCAGCGCAGGCACGAAAAGGCAAGCGATGGAAGCCACGGCGGCGACAGCCACGGAGTGTTTCTCCTTCAAAGCCGAAGTGATCCATGAATATAAGGCCGCGACCGCGAACCCTATCCAGATCGCGAAAGCGTAGAACGATCCGGCGTAGGCGTAGTCCCTCTCACGCACCTGGTACGGAGGCTGGTTCAGATAAAGGACGATGGCGATTCCTGTCATGAAGAACAGCAGGAATGTCAGCCAGCAGCCCCTGCGGTCCCTGTCGAACTGGAAGCACAGGCCGATGAGGCCCAGCAGCAGAGGCAGGAAGAAATAGTGGTTCTTGCCCGGATTGTCCTTAAGCCACTGCGGAGCGTTGCTCTGGTCTCCGAGATGAATCCTGTCGATGAACGGGATTCCGCTCTCCCAGTTGCCCGTGAACAGGTCTGAGGCCGGAGTGTGGATCTCATTCTGGCGACCCACGAAGTTCCACATGAAGTACCTCCAGTACATCCAGCCAAGCTGGAAATCAAAGAAATATGACAGATTGGCCTTCTGCGTCGGCTTCTTGTACTTGGCTCCCGGCACAGGAGTGCCCTTGCCGTCAGTGTAGGACTCGTAGAACTTAATGTGGCTGTCACTGGCATTGCTGTACATTCTCGGGAACAGCATCTTGCCGGCACGGTCATACTTCACGTCAACCGGACTCGGAACCTTCTTGTACCTGCCGTTCAACGGAGCCCAATAGGATTTCTGCTCCAGCTCGTAAGGAGCGCCGTAGTACTGGCCGTAGAGCAGAGGGGTCGATCCGTACTGCTCACGCGAAAGGTAGCGCACGAGGGTGAAGGCGTTGTCCGGCTGGTACTCGTTGGTCGGGGTCTTGGCACATGAGCGGATGATCACGATGCTGAACACCGAGAATCCTATCACGATCGTGGTGAAGCACAGCAGGGCCGTGTTCCAGAACACCCTCTCCGTCCTGAGGGTCCTGAAAAGTCCCCGGAAGCAGAGCGCGAGCAGACCGATGATGAACACGGCCGCCCCCGTGTTGTACGGAAGCCCGAGGGTGTTCACGAAGAACAGGTCGAAATAAGCGGCGGTCTTCGGGATGTAAGGCACGATGACGAACAGGATGAACCCGAGGATCACAACCGAGACGGCCAGTATCTTGACATATTCCCGGAATGAGTACGGCTTGTCCTCCCTCATCTTGAAGTAGTACATATAGACCAGCATCGGAATCGCCAGCAGGTTCAGCAGATGCACCCCGATCGAGAGGCCCATCAGGAACGAGATCAGCACGATCCAGCGGTTTGAGTACCTCCGGTCTGTCTCCTCGTACCATTTTGTCATCGCCCACACGACCATCGCGGTGAACAGAGACGACATGGCATAGACCTCGCCCTCGACGGCAGAGAACCAGAACGTGTCCGAGAAGCAGTATGCCAAAGCGCCGACCGCGCCGCTGCCATAGATGGCGATGGCCTGACCGACGGAATATTCCCCTGTCCCTCCTTCGCCGTCACGCTTAGGCACAATCACCCTTCTGACAAGAAAGACAATGGTAAGATAGAGGAAGAATATGGTGAGCGCCGAGCAGATCGCACTCATCGAGTTCACCATCACGGCGGCCTTGTCAGGGCCAGTGAACATGGTGAAGAGCCTCGCTATGAGCTGGAAGACAGGATTTCCAGGCGGGTGTCCGACCTCAAGCTTGTACGATGACGCGATGAACTCTCCGCAATCCCAGAAGGAAGCGGTAGGCTCAATGGTGGAGAGATAGGTGAAAGCCGAGATGGCGAAGACTGCCAGTGCGGTCACTCTGTTCCACAGTCTGAAATTCTTGATGTCCATATCCTTTCTTTAAGCTCCGGATTCGTCCAAATCCGGCCGATAATCGGACAAAGATACAAAAGGATTCACTATCTTTGCAAAAATATGACAAGGAATATCTTATGAGACACGATAACGACTGGAAACAACGGCTCGGAGTTGTCTATTCGACAAATCCGGATTTCAACTACGCCAAGGAGGAGGCCTCCGGGGCGGAGACTCTTGAACCGTCCAGGCAACGGCTTACGGTCACAATCGACAGGAGGAACCGCGGAGGGAAACAGGTGACACTCGTGTCCGGATTCATCGGCACACAGGAGGATCTCGCCGCCCTTGGCAAGACCCTAAAGGTGAAATGCGGAGTCGGAGGATCCGCCAAGGACGGCGAGATCACGGTTCAAGGGGATCTGCGCGACAAGGTCACATCCCTTCTCAAGGAATTAGGATACAACGCTAAAAGAGGCAACTGACTGACATGACGGACGATCCTGTTTTCTGTGGCCTTACGGTCATATTCACATTCATACTCCTGTTGAGCGTCAGAAATTTCTTCAAGATACTCCCCTCGCTCGGCGACTGTGTCCTGAGATGGAAAGGAGTCCTCACTTTGGAAGACAGCGTTCAGATGAGCGCCAGCCGCAACCTGATCGCCGTCATAACTTTCGTACCGCTGTGCATGGTGGTTTACTCGCACGGCCTATACCATCCGGACTTCATGGACGGACTTACACCGGCCCTTGAACTTGCCGCGATCTGCGGATGCATGCTGGCCTACCTGATCCTGCGGTCATTCCTGAACTGGCAGCTTGAGATGGAATTCCACAGGACAAAGGAGTTCACGGCAGCCAACCGGGCATTCCGCAGTTACACGCTTGCCCTGTTCCTCATTCTCTTCCCGCTGGGAGCCGCATGCAGGGTATTGACAGGAAATGAAGAACTTACGAGGAACATCCTCCTCTCGGTCTCAGCCCTGACATACATCTTCCACATCTTCAGGCGGGGACAGATTTTCGCATCGGTTTGCAATCCTTTCACTACATTTTTGTATCTTTGCGGCCTTGAAATACTTCCGACAACCGTCCTGGTGCTTTCAGCCAAACTGCTGTAAAGTCCACGGTGGCCGAATCACAAAACAAGAATATGGCAATAAAGAAGATTTTGATCTCGCAGCGCGCGCCCCTCAACGACGCACCTTACGTCGCCTTGAACGAGAAATTCGGTGTTGACATCACATTCAGACAGTTCTTTCTCATCGAGCCTCTCCCATCAAGGGAATTCAGGGCCCAGAGGATCAATATCCTGGACTACACTGCGATAATTTTCTCCTCACGCCATACCATTGACGCGTTCTACGGACTGTGCGAAGAGTTGAGGGTCAAGGTTCCGGAGACCATGAAATATTTCTGCACCACCGAGGCCGTAGCGATGTATCTTCAGAAACACATCGTCTACCGGAAGCGCAAGATCTTCTTCGGTGACGGCACTCCTGAATCCGTCATCGGGCTGATAGGTTCCAAGCACAAAGGGGAAAAGTTCCTTGTGACACAGTCCGATTCAAGCAACAGTTCTCCTCTGACGAGTCTCATGGAGGCTCAGGAACTCGATTACAAGACAGCCGTGTTCGTCAAGTCCGTGCCTCAGGATCTGAAGGATCTGCACCTTCCAGACTACGACATGATCGTCTTCTACAATCCTTACGACATCAAGTCCCTCTACGAGAATTTCCCTGAGTTCCAGCAGGGAGACATCAAGTTCGTGGCCTATGGCAAATCCATCGTGAAGGCGATGGAGGACGTCGGACTCAAGATCGAGATTCAGGCTCCGACTCCGGAGGCTCCGTCTGTCGCCAGAGCCATCGAACTTTACCTCGGGGCCCTGAAATAGACTCGAAATGTTCTCCTTACCGAAATCCGAGCGGCTTCATGGACAGTCGAAGATTTCGGCTCTGATGTCAAGGGGCCGGTGGGGTTTCACGTCCGGTCTCAAGTATTGTTTCCTGAAAGGTGACGAAACTGTCCGGCCACAACCGAATTCCATCATCGTGTCGGTCCCGAAACGGCTTTTCAAGAGAGCCGTCAAGCGTAACCTGCTGAAACGCAGGCTGCGGGAAGCCTACAGAACCCAGAAGAACATTCTTCCTCCGGAAGGACATTCAATACTGTTCCTTTACAACACAAAGGAAATCATGGACTACGCCGCTGTACGGGAACAGGTCGGCGAGATTCTTCATAAAATTGCCGGACATGAAGGATAGCGGGAATATTCCTCCTTGGAGACAAAAGGTGAGGAAAGTGTGCATCGCCCCGTTTCTGGCGATGATCTGGTTCTACCGCACCTGCATAGGGCCTTATATTCCCAAAACCTGCCGGTTCGAGCCGTCGTGCTCGACCTACGCCATCGAAGCGTTCAAGAAATGGGGTCCGGTCAAGGGATTGTTCCTGACCGTGTGGAGAATCCTGCGATGCAATCCGTGGGGCGGCAGCGGGTACGATCCGGTGCCTTAGAAGCTGTTTGAAAATAATTCCTCTTTTTTAAAACAGCTTCTTAGATCTTATGATTCTTCTTTCGGGAACGCAGATGGGAGATGCTCTCCACAAGCAGCTGATCCCTGAGGATGTACCTCGCCGCAATGAAGTTCAGGATCGCTGCGGCGAACGGGAACACGGCGGTGAACTTGAAGATCCACTCCCCGTCTGCCATGAAATAATCCACCCCGAGCCACGCCTGGAGTGCGATCATCAGTATTGCCGACAGCACGGCGGTGCGCATCTGGAAGACACGCGCGTTGAACGAGAAGACCGCCAGCAGCTGAAGAAGCGTGATCAGAATCAGAAGGATAAGGTAAGGTGTGTACTTGACGTAGGTCAATTCCACGGCATGAACACCGCCGGGGCCTAAAGTGAACGCCTTGACGCTGAAGAAGAGCGCCGCCACGAGACCTGTGGCGATGCACAGGTACAGAGTTTGAAGTCTTTGCCACATATTTCGCAAAAATAGTCAATTCCATTGAATATTCTTATATTTGACTTGTCAAGACATTAAAATAATCGCATCATGAGAATAGCAGAATCTGAATTGATCATCAATGACGACGGATCGGCGTTCCACATCCATCTGAAACCGGAGGAACTGGCCGACATCGTCATTCTGGTAGGAGACCCCGGAAGAGTTGACATGGTCTCGGAATTTTTGACAGACATAGAGTTCCGGCATCAGTCACGCGAGTTCGTCTCCACGACAGGAAAGTACAACGGCAAGAGACTCACCGTCCTGTCAACGGGAATCGGAACGGATAACATCGACATCGTGATGACCGAACTCGACGCTCTTGCGAATGTGGACTTCGCCACCCGGGAACCGAAGAAGGAACACAGGGCGCTCACGATCCTGAGGATCGGCACATGTGGAGCCGTGCAGGCCGACATCCCGCTCGGCTCGGCGATTTTTTCCCATTACTCCGTCGGCTGCGACGGCCTGATGAACTGGTACGCCGACCGCGGGAGCATCACGAACGCGGAGATGGAGGAGGCGTTCAAAAAGCACACGCATTGGGACAGGAACCTTCCCTCCCCTTATTTCGTGAAGGCCGGCGAGAAACTGATCAGGAAATTCGAGGACTGCTCAGTCAAAGGCATGACAATCTCGGCGTCGGGATTCTACGGTCCGCAGGGCAGGGTCGTGCGACAGGGGCTTGCGATGCCTCACATGCTGGAGGATTTCGAGTCATTCCGCTTCGGGGAGTATCGGATCACCAATTTCGAGATGGAAAGTTCGGCGGTCGCCGGAATGGCAAGGCATCTCGGACACGAGGCCGGCACAATCTGCTGCGTCATCGCGAACCGGCACCTCAAAAGCAGCAATCCGGACTACAAGCCGCAGGTGCGGGCCACCGTTCAGCTGGCGCTGGACAGGCTCTGCGGATAATCACGGGAACATCATTCCACACGGCGTCCTGAACTGTTGTTGAAACGGCTCAGGACGTTTTCCGAATATGTCTTGGTGATCGGAATCGGAGCGATCGAGTCGTTGTCAAGATCCAGTTCGTAGCCGTCCTTCTCCTTGCGCAGGACCTTGACCTTGTCCATGTTCACGATGTATTTCCTGTGGCAACGCACAAGGCTGCTGCCCCGGAAACTCTCCTCGACGGTCTTCAGGCGGCAGCGAAGCATGTAGCGCTTCAGGTCGCCCTTGCTGTCAGTGTACCAGACCACGATATAGTTGTCGTCCGACTCGATGTAGTAGAGGTTCGACGCGCTGACGCAGAGCTTCAGGCCGCCGCTGTTGTCGAACAGGGTTATCTTCTCCAGCCGCGACACGGGGACGCTTTCGTCCGAGACCACATCTCCGTAGTTCATCAGGCGGATTATCCGGTTCTTGTCCTGAATGGCATAGTACATGCCTGCGAGGATGTAAGGTATTATCAGAGAAGTGTTCCCGTAAAGGAGCGCCTTGCCCAGAGTCTCCGGAAACTGGTTCCAGCCGATGCCAGTGATCGGCACGGTGATGAATGAATACGCCAGACAGATCACGATGATCTCACAGACACACCACGCTATGTAGCCGAGGATGTTCATCCGGATCCTGTTCCGTGTCCTGTACATGATGTACTTGCTCAGGATGACGACAAGCAGGGAGCCGAGTGCGAACAGCACCGTGAAGACAAAGAATCGGGAATTGCCCAGCGCCATCCAGCTGCTGTGCGAGAACGGAAGGCTCACCAAAAGAAAAACGATGGAGAACAACGCCGTGAATGTGACGGTGTAGATAAGTTGGTTCTTGCCGCGCAGATAGTCGGGCAGAGGCTTGTTGAAAAAACTCATCCTTTCTCTTTTACATGGCAAATATAACACTTTTTAGAATTATCGAAGCGCCGGCATTCGCCACAAATCGGACGAAATCGCCACTAAAAGCATGGAACTGACTACATCAAAGACATATTCACCACTTAATTTTTGAACGATACCGGCATATTCATATTTTTGTCAGCGGGATTTACCTTAATTATAGTGAATATATGAAAATCATCGGTACCGGAAGCGCGCTTCCGAAAAAGGTCGTGACCAACGACATGCTCGCCGGATTTCTGGACACAAGCGACGAGTGGATCTACCCTCGCACCGGGATAAAGACAAGGCATGTGATCACGGACGAGAACCTTGAGGATCTCGGAACCGAGGCCGTCCGCAAAGCTCTGGAGATGTCAGGGCTTCAGGCCGGGGACATCGACCTGTTCATCGTCTCGAATGTGGTCTCTGAGTATATCACCCCCGGCATGAGCTGCATCATCGGGGAGAAACTGGGACTCAAGTGTCCTATGTTCGACATAAACTGCGCATGTCCGGGATTCGTCTATGCCCTGGACATGGCGGAGACATACTACAAGGCGGGAAAGATCAGGAACGCGATCGTCGCCTGCGTCGAGGAACCCACCAGAATGGCAAGCTGGAAAGACAGAGGGACCTGTGTCCTGTTCGGAGACGGCGCCGGGGCTGTCGTCCTGACGGAAGGGGACAACATCAAAGGCACCAGGCTGCATGCCGAACCGTCCGTGGATGAGATATGGCAGACCAGGACACTCGTGGACACGCCTTACGTCACAAAAAAGGAAGAGAGCGTGCCGATGCAGATGAAAGGGCGCGAGGTCTTCAAGTTTGCGGTCAAAGCCTGCACGGAAGGCGTGCAGAGTCTTCTGAACGAGGTTGGAATCAGGAAAGAGGACGTGGCTTACTTCATGATCCATCAGGCCAACCAGAGAATCATCGACTCGATCATCACCTACATGGGCCAGCCGGCGGAGAAGTTCCCGGTCAACATCACCGACCACGGAAACTCCTCGTCAGCCTCATGTCCCATCCTTCTGGACGAATGCAACAGAAAAGGAATGTTCAAAAAGGGGGACATTCTGGTCTTCAGCGCCTTCGGGGCCGGTTTGCTTTCAGGAGCGGCCGTTGTTGAATGGTAATCTTAACATTAATTAGTATATTTGCAGGAATATGATAAAAAGTGTAATATGTGACCTGCTCGGAATCGAGCGTCCACTCTTCCAGGGAGGCATGGCCTGGATTGCCGACGCCAAGCTTGCCGCCGCCGTCTCGAATGCCGGCGGACTTGGCCTGATCTCCTCCATCAATTTCGGCACGGAAGCCGTCAGGGAGGAAATCCGCAAATGCAAGACCCTTACCGACAAGCCATTCGGCGTCAACATCATGCTTCAGGCTCCGAACGCCGGAGAAGTCGCCGACATGATCATCGAAGAAGGTGTGAAGATCGTCACCACAGGAGCCGGCTCTCCTGCCGCCTACATGGAGAAATGGAAAGCCGCCGGGATCAAGGTCATCCCCGTGGTGGCTTCCGTGGCCTACGCCCTCAAGATGCAGGAACTCGGAGCCGCGGCCGTCATCGCCGAAGGAGCGGAGTCCGGAGGACACATCGGGGACATCCACACGATGGCTCTCGTACCTCAAGTCGTTGATGCTCTTGACATTCCGGTGCTTGCCGCAGGAGGAATATTCGACGGCAGAGGTGTCGCCGCGGCTTTCATGCTCGGAGCCAAGGGGGTTCAGGTCGGCACGAGATTCCTCATAGCCGACGAGTGCCACATCCACGAGAACTACAAGGAGAGGCTTCTCGCCGCGTCCGATGTCAGCACGATGGTGACAGGCAAGTCTCTCGGAGACGCTGTCCGCGGTCTCAAGACGCCGTTTGCGAAGAAGTTCTTCAAGATGGAGTATGACCCGGCCGTCCCTAAGGAGGAGGTCCTGAAATTCGGTACCGGCTCGATGCGCAAGGCCGTCTTCGACGGAGATCTGGCCGGAGGAAGTTTCCTCGCCGGAGAGGTCGCCGGCATGATCAGGAAAAAAGAGACTGCGAAAGAGATTGTGGAGGATCTTATGGACGGGGCCGAGAGACTGCTCGCCGCCGCCCCTGGTCTTCTGGCATAACATACACACAGGACATTAAAGGATAAGAAATGAATAAAAGAGTAGTCATAACAGGAATGGGAGTCATCTCCCCTGTCGGTAACGATGTCAACACGTTCTGGAAAAATCTGTGCGACGGAGTTTGCGGAATCGAGGCCATCACGGCTTTCCCGACGGACAATCTGCCGGTGGGAATCGCCGGACTCATCAAGGATTTCAAGGCTGAGGAATACGGCATGGACAAGCCTTTCATCAGAAAGCAGGATCTTTTCACCCAGTATGGTGTCGCCGCAGCCTATCAGGCCATGAAACAGTCCGGCCTCGCCTCTCAGGGTGAGGGACAGAACATCGACCCGTTCAGGCTCGGAGTCTATTTCGGCTCCGGGATCGGCGGGTTCGCCACCCAGTACAGGGAGATCTCAAAGATGATCGAGGATCCTTCCGGACAGTGGATCTCACCTCTGTTCATCCCGACGATGATCTCCAACATCGCCGCCGGCCACATAGCCATCATGCACCATGCCGAAGGCCCTTGCCTCGACATCGTGACAGCATGCGCCACGTCCACGAACGCAATGGGAGAGGCTTTCCGCGCCATCAGGAACGGTTATGCTGACGCGATCATCACCGGCGGCTGCGAGAATGCCACGATCCCTATCGGAATAGTCGGATTCGCCAACGCCAAGGCCCTTTCCAGAGCCACCGATCCCAAATACGCCTCGCTTCCGTTCAATGCCAACCGCGCCGGATTCGTCATGGCCGACGGTTCCGCCGCCCTTATACTTGAGGAATATGAACACGCCAAGGCACGCGGAGCGCGGATCCTCGGTGAGATGGTCGGCTATGGCAACACCTGCGACGCCTATCACTCCACAGCCCCGAGACCGGACGGAAAGACTCAGGCAAAGTGCATCGAACTCGCCCTTGAGGAAGCCGGCTTCGACAAGGAGAAAGACAACCTCTACATCAATGCCCACGGCACAGGCACGAAACTGAACGATGTCGCCGAGACTCTGGCCTACAAGAACGCTCTCGGAGACTTTGCCTACAAGGCTCACATCAGTTCCATCAAGTCCATGACCGGACACATGTTCGGAGCCGCCGGAGCGGCCGAGGCGATCGCCACCGTACTCGCCCTGCGTGACGGGATCTGCCCTCCGACCATCAATCTGGACACTCCTGACCCTGAATGCGACCTTGACTACACTCCTAACAAGGCGGTCAGGACAGACCTGACGCTCGGAATCTCCGACTCGTTCGGATTCGGCGGACACGACGCCTGCGTGGCGTTCAGAAAGTGCGAGGACTGATCCGGGAATATTCTTCATAAAAACGACGGATATGAACAAGGAAGAAATCAAACAATTCATGCCGCACCGTGAGCCTATGCTCCTCATCGAGGAGGCTCACATTGACGAGAACGGCGTGGCGCACTCCCAATACAGGATAAAGGAGGATGAGTTCTTCACAAGAGGCCATTTCCCCGGCAACCCGATAGTTCCGGGGGTCATCCAGTGCGAGATCATGGCCCAGAGCTGCGCGATCCTTGTCAAGGATGAGATTCCGGGACACATCACCCTCTACGCCGGACTTGACAAGGTCCGCTTCAAGAACCCTGTCAAGCCGGGAGACCTGTGCGAGGTGACAGCATCCCTGGATGAGAGACGAGGCAACCTGTTCTTCTGCTCCGCAAAACTTGAGGTGGGCGGCAAACTCTGCTGCAGGGGGACGCTCAGTTTCGCATTGGTTCCCATCGGGTAATGGAATACAGACGACTGGGAGACGAGGAGTTCGGCGATCTGGAATCCAGGATTCTCTACGAGGACAACCACCTGCTTGTCTTCAACAAGAGGGCGGGAGAGATCGTCCAAGCCGACAAGACCGGGGACGAATGCCTCTCAGAGACTCTGAAAGCCTTCATCGCCCAGAGAGACGGCAAGCCCGGGAAGGTGTATGTGGGGATTCCGCATCGCCTTGACCGGCCTGTCAGCGGCATCACAATCTTCGCCAAGACTTCAAAGGCTCTCTCCCGGCTCTCTGAGATGTTCCGGTCCGGGGACATTCACAAGACCTACTGGGCACTATGCTGCAAGGCTCCGGAGAAGGAGTCCGCCGAACTGGATGACTGGCTGGTCCGCAACGAGAAGATGAACAAGAGCTTCATCGCAAGAGGCGGAGAGAAAACTCCGGGGGCCAAGCTCGCCAGACTTGTCTATGCCCATCTGAGGGACACGGAAAGATATTCATTGGTTGAGGTCAGTCTGCTCACCGGCAGGCATCACCAGATCCGCTGTCAGCTGGCGGGGATAGGATGCGTCATAAAGGGAGATCTGAAATACGGCGCGCCGCGTTCAAATCCCGATGGAGGAATATGTCTGCACTCGCATGAGGTCAGATTCGTTCATCCTGTCAGAAAAGAGGAGATGGACATCACCGCGCCGGCTCCGGAGTCATGGAAGATCTGACGGCCACTTGCTCCTGGCAACAGGCTCGGCCACATATTCCTGCAGCCATTCCGTAGGAGTCTTTCCGGTGTTCACCTTGAACGACATGTTGAAGGAGACCGCCGTGTGGAATCCGGACATCTCCGAGACCTCGTTGATCTTCAGCCTCGGATCCTCCTTGAAGAGTTCCATCGCCCGCTGTATTCTGTAATAGTTCACAAACTGCCTGAAATTGCGGCCTGAAAGGATGTTTATCGTCTTTGACAGGTACAGTTTGTTCGTCAGCATCCGATCCGCCAGGGCCGACATGTCAAAAGTCTGGTCAAGATAAGGCCTTTTCTCCTCCATGTACATCACGACCCTTCTGTAGAGGTTGTTCATCTTTTTGTCCTCATCCGCTTTCTCGGCATACGAGGTCCGCAGATTGCCCTTGATTATGTCTTTGATTCTCTTCTCGGTCTCACGGGTGAGTACATAGGTCCTTCCTGTCATGGCCCGGAGGAAAAGCACCGCATAGAGTCCGAGGAACATCAGCAGGGAGAATGCGGAAAGGCTGTCCCTCAGATAACCTGAGGCCGGAATGCCGCACATGAAGATGATCCCGGTCACCAGAAAAGCTATGGAATAGAGGAATCTGGAATGTTCCTCCACATTGTACCACACGGCCATATTGCGGAACATTGACCGGATCCCCGAGAACCGTTTGTAGGAGACGTAAAGGTAGTAGATAAGGACGAACACGAACATCGGAACAAATGAAAACACGACCCGCTGGCATCTGAAGTCAAGATTGCCCGGGGACCTGAACCCAAAGCAGACGGACATGGCAAGACAGAATACAAGCAGAAAAACCGAGGCTTTCAGTGAGGTCCCCGGCCTTTCAAAAGAGCAGGGATACATCACAAGCATGGCGGTCACGCATGAAATGTCCACAGAGAGTTCGTGCATCTCCATGCGGCCGGGCAATGCGAACTCAAACAGGATCAATGCTATGCCGCCCATGCTTGACATCAGGCGGATGGCATATCTTTCAGATCGGTTTCCCTTGCTTGTCTGTAAGTCATAGATAAAGAAGAAAGACAGCTCCACAAGGGCGAAGAGTGCGATGGTTATTGTCATGCGATCAATCTTGTTAGGTTATGGTTCCCTGCCAAGATAACAACAAAAAGCCCTCGGGCAGTGGTATGCCCGGGGGTATAAGCCAATAATAAAATTTTCTTTTGCGAAAATTAACTTTTTTTTGTGCCTTTTATCGAATCAAATCCCTGTCCATAGACTCCGCTGACAGAGGAGATGGAAAGGAAAGCGTCAGGGTCCACCCTCTTGATGGACTTCAGAAGCAGGTTCAGATCCGTCTTCCTGGTTATGACCATAAGGACGGAGGCCGGTTTCTTGGTGTACCAACCCTCTCCATTGAGAACTGTCACTCCTCTGTGGAAATCCCTGCCGATCATGTCGGCGATCTCCTCGAAATGCCTCGACAGGATGAACAGCTGCACGCTCTGCTTCGAACCGGCCAGATAGAGATCGACCACATAGCCGTTGACAGTGACGATGATCATGCCATAGACAGCGATGGAGAACTTGATGTCGAACGGAATAGCCTGACCGTCAGTCCCGAACGACGGGAACAACAGCGAAGATGCGATGATGAACACATCGATCGTCAGTATTATGCGCCCCGGGGAGATGTTTCTGAACTTCGTGATGATCATCGCTATGATGTCGGTGCCCCCGGTGCTTCCGCCCTGGGAGATGGACATGCCTATCCCTACACCGGCCATCGATCCTCCGATTATCGAACACATCAGCTTGCCGTTCGACAATGCGAAATCCCGGATGATCGTATCGGGAATAACTGATTGAAATACATTCAGACAGACCGACGCTAGAATTATCGCATACACGGTCTTCGCACCGAACGCGGGTCCTATGATGATGACCGATACTATCAACAGTATCATGTTGATCGCAAAGTAGGAATATCCCATCTTGAGACCTGTCGCATACTGTATGATGGCGCTCACACCGGAGACTCCTCCCCCGATGAGATTGTTGGGAGTCAGGAATATCGACCAGCCCACGGTGTAGATGACTATGCCGAGGGTGATGAGGAGATATTCCTTGAATCCTCTGAAGATTGCCGAAGAATCTGTTGCCATTTTATCTCAATACGAAGTTCACTATCTTGCCCGGAACGACGACCACCTTGACGACATTCTGCCCGCCAACGTACTTGGAAGTCTGCTCCATCTCACGGATCCGGGTCTCCACCTCCTTAGGGGAAAGGGATTTAGGCAGATCTACGGTAAACCGCATCTTCCCGTTGAAAGAAACCGGATAGGTCACGTTGTCCTCGGCGGCGAGGGCGGCGTTGAACTCCGGGAAACGGGCGAACGTGATGCTCTCCCCATGTCCAAGCACAGACCAGAGTTCCTCGGCGATGTGAGGGGCGAACGGAGAGAGCAGGATCGTGAGCGGCTCAAGGATCTCACGCTTGTGGCACTTGCTTCCCGCCAATTCATTCAGGGCGATCATGAAGGCGCTGACAGTCGTGTTGAAGGAGAAATGCTCGATGTCATCCTGTTCCTTCGCGATCAGCTTGTGCAGGACCTTAAGCTCGGCAGGTGTGGCCTTCTCATCGGTGACGAGGCAGTCATCCCCGTCGAAGAAGAGTCTCCAGAACTTGCGCAGGAATCTGTTCACTCCGTCGATACCCTTTGTGTCCCAAGGTTTTGACTGCTCAAGAGGTCCGAGGAACATCTCGTAGAGACGAAGGGTGTCGGCGCCGTAGTCGTCACAGATCCTGTCCGGGTTGACCACGTTGTACATCGACTTGCTCATCTTCTCCACAGCCCATCCGCAGACATATTCACCGTTCTCAAGGATGAACTCGGCATCGGCGAACTCCGGTCTCCAGGCTCTGAACGCCTCCAGATCGAGTCTGTCATTGCGGACGATGTTGATGTCCACGTGGATTTCGGTGGTTTCGTACTGATCCTTCAGGCCGAGGGAGACGAATTTGTTGGTGCCCACGATCCTGTAGACGAAGTTGGAACGTCCCTGGATCATCCCCTGATTGACCAGTTTGCGGAACGGCTCGTCCTCGCAGACATAGCCGAGGTCAAAGAGGAACTTGTCCCAGAAGCGGGAATATATAAGATGCCCCGTGGCATGCTCGGTGCCGCCGATGTACAGATCCACATCACGCCAATATTCATCGGCTTTTCTGTCAACGAGGGCCTCGCTGTTGTGAGGATCCATGTACCGAAGGTAGTAGGCGCTGGATCCGGCGAAGCCGGGCATCGTGCTGGTTTCCAAAGGATATCCCTCGTAGGTCCAGTCCTTCGCCCTCGCGAGAGGCGGCTCGCCGTTCTCTGTCGGCTTGAACTCGGTGATCTCCGGCAGCTGAAGAGGCAGTCTCCCGAACGGAACCGGAGTAGGGATGCCGTCCTTGTAGTAGATAGGGAACGGCTCGCCCCAGTACCTCTGACGGCTGAAGATCGCGTCACGGAGGCGGTAGTTGACCTTTCTGTGACCGATGCCGTGTTTCTCCACATAGTCTATGGCTGCAGGAATCGCCTCCTTGACATCCAGTCCGTTCAGGAATCCGGAATTGATCATCTTGCCTTCCTTTGCGTCAAAGCTTTCCTCGCTGACATCACAGCCCTCGATGAGAGGGATGACCGGCAGGTTGAACTTCTTGGCGAACGCATAGTCGCGGCTGTCGTGGGCAGGAACAGCCATGATGGCACCCGTGCCGTAACCCGCGAGGACATATTCAGAGATCCAGATCGGGACTCTGTCGCCGGTCATCGGGTTCACGCCGTAGGAGCCGCTGAACACGCCCGTGACGGTCTTGGTCTGGGCGATCCTTTCGCGCTCCGTCTTCTTTTTGACGGCGGCAAGGTACTCATCCACAGCATTCTTCTGTTCAGGAGCGGTCAGCAGCGGAACGAGGTCGCTCTCCGGGGCAAGAACCATGAACGTTACGCCGAACATGGTGTCGGCTCTGGTTGTGAATATGGTCACATCGTGTTCAGCCTCACCGTTGTAGCATTTGAAGACAGCCTCGCAGCCATTGGATTTTCCGATCCAGTTGCGCTGCATCTCCTTGAGGGAATCGGTCCAGTCTATCCTGTCAAGACCTTCGAGAAGCCTTCCGGCGTAGGCCGAAACCCTGAGCTGCCACTGCCTCATCTTCTTCTGTTCCACAGGGAAGCCTCCGCGGACCGACAGTCCGTCTTTCACCTCGTCGTTGGCGAGTACGGTTCCAAGGCCGGCGCACCAGTTCACCGCCGTCTCGCCCTGATAGGCGATGCGGTAGTTCATCAGAGCGTCCGACTTCTCTTTCTCCGAATATGCCCGCCACTGTTCCGCCGTGAACGGCTCATGCTCCGTGCACGCTGCATTGACGGCGGCGCTCCCGCCTTTTTCAAAGGCCGCGACAAGATCCTCGACCGGACGGGCTTTCCCCTCGTCGTTGTCGTACCACGAACCGAACATCTTCAGAAACGCCCACTGGGTCCACTTGTAGTAGGCCGGATCGCAGGTGCGCAATTCGCGGCTCCAGTCATAGGAGAAGCCGATCCTGTCCATCTGCTGACGGTAGCGGTCTATGTTTTTCACCGTCGTGACTTCCGGATGCTGCCCTGTCTGGATGGCGTACTGCTCGGCGGGGAGACCGAAAGCGTCGTACCCCATCGGATGAAGCACATTGAATCCCTTGAGTCTCTTGTAGCGGGAATATATGTCGCTTGCGATGTAGCCGAGCGGATGGCCGACATGCAGACCCGCTCCTGACGGATAAGGGAACATGTCCAGAACGTAGAACTTCGGCTTAGAAGAGTCCTCCTTCGTCCTGAAAGTGCCGTTCTGGGCCCAATAGGCCTGCCACTTTTTCTCAATTTTCCTGAAATCGTAGTCCATTTATTGTCGTATTTTACTGATAATCGTGTTTTTTCAGTCCGAAACTGCTTTTCTTTTCAAGCCTGAACTCCACGTAAAGTGACATTCTGGACTTGACTTTCCTGCCCATCAGCAAACCCGGCTTCCAGTCAGGCGACGCGCTGATGATCCGCACGGCCTCCTCGTCCAGAAGAGGGTCCGCGCCTTTAAGCACCTTGACATCACGGACCTTGCCTTTCTCGTCGATGACGAAATCCACCAGCACACGGCCTTGGATTCCGTTCTTGACGGCTTCCTTAGGGTATTTCATGTAGGTATAGACCCATTTCTCAAGGAAGACCTTCGGGTCCCGGCTGCCAAGGAACGACGGACGGTAGTCGCAGTCGTAGTAAGGCACGACGGAATCCTTGCTGCCGGCATCGGTAAGGCCGGACAGGTCAGACGGATTGAAGATCGGCTTGGGAGCGTTGACCAGAGCCACCGAGTAGTTATAGACATACTCAAGCTCCCTCTCCATCGTGTCGAAGTCGATGATCGACTGCGTGTCACGCTCGGTGCCATATTCAGGGTAATGTCCTGTGGTGAAGAGGATTGAAGGAATCTCCCTGTCGTAGAACGCCCTATGGTCGGACGGGTACGGTTCCTGCGCCGTGAGGGTCGGAAGGATCGGCTGAAGACGGCCGGCCATGGATTTGACGATCTCGTTCATGTCGGCATTGGAGGAGGTGTAGGCGTAGAAGCCGTCCCCACCTGTGCCTACCATGTCCAGATTGATCATGGCGTCGATGTCCGCCACATCCGAGAACGCCCTGTTCAGGAAGTACCAGGACCCGGCGAACGTCTGCCTTGACGCTCCGAAAGCAACGAACAGCACGGAACGTCCGAGCAGCGGGCTGTTGGTCCGGAGCATCCGGGCCAGTTCAAGCATCATCGCAAGGCCCGAGGCGTTGCCGTTGGCTCCGTAATAGGTTCTCTCCACGGTCCGTCCATCAATCGTCATCGTGTCGGTGCCAAGGTTGTCCATTCTGGCCCCTATCACTATGTACTTATTCCTCAATGTTTTGTCACCACCCTGAATAAAGGCTATGACATTGCGGGAGGTAAGGGTGTCGCCGCTTTCCTGACGGATGCCGAACACGTCACCGTCCTTGCCGGACAACACGTCAACTCCATATTTCCTGAACGCTTCAGTGACATATTCAGCCGTCATCCTCTCGCCCTCGGAGCCGGCCTTGCGTCCCTCCATCACCGCGGCCGAGATGGTCGAGACATGCTCCTTGAACGCCCGGACCGTCTCGCTGTCGTCCAGATCGGCGTAGGAGACACCATCCCTGAACTGGGCGTTCGCCGGGATGATTCCGATGATGAAGAGGGCGCAGATGGCCGAAACGATTGTGACTTTTACTTTCATTTCTGTTTCCTTTCTAAAATCCACGCACCCTTGGGACAAAAATCCTGCCTTCGCAGTTCGTCCAGCGACTTCCTGACCTGCGCCTCGTCATCAGTCCGGCATACTCCCACGGCGGTGCTGTTCCTGAAAGCGATAAGTTCCCCTTTGTACCCTTTCGCGGCGATTTCCTCCATGTAACGCTCGGCATTTTCTTTGCTGGAGAACGACCCCAGAATTATGCAGAAACGGTAGCGATGGCCTGCAAGACGTACAGAATCGACGACGGCAAGCGAGTCCGAAACGGCTTTTCTGACCTTTTCCAGCGAGTCCTGACGGATCCGCAGCGTCTCCTCTTCCTGACGGATGGCTTCAGCCTTTGCCTCGATCCATTCAGAATCAGGACGGCCGGCGAGCCTCCGGAAGAAATCGCAGCCCGTCACCGAGGTGGCGGCGAGGATGATAACCGCTATTGTAAGAAACGCATTTTTCATAACCCGCAAAGTTAGTCAAAATTCCACCCTATTCAAAAATATAAATTTATAAGTATCTTTGCAGTCTGTAAAACTACGAAAACATCATGGCAAGAGAGATTAAATTCTCCCTGGTATACAGGGATATGTGGCAATCCGCCGGCAAGTACGTTCCGCGCGTCGACCAGCTTGTGGAAGTGGCTCCGGCCATCATCGATATGGGCTGCTTCGACCGCGTCGAGACCAACGGAGGCGCATTCGAGCAGGTGAACCTTCTTTTCGGAGAGAACCCGAACGTGGCCGTCCGCCGCTGGACCGCCCCTTTCCACAAGGCCGGCATCCAGACCCACATGCTCGAAAGAGGCCTCAACGCCCTGAGAATGAACCCCGTCCCGGCTGATGTCAGGGAACTGATGTTCAAGGTCAAGAAAAAGCAGGGCACCGACATCTCCCGCTCGTTCTGCGGCCTGAACGACCACAGGAACCTGCGCCGCTCCGTCGAGTTCGCCAAGAAGGGCGGAATGATCTCGCAGGTGGCGCTTTCCATCACCGCATCCCCTGTCCACACCGTCGAATATTACATGGGCATCGTCGACAAGGTGGTTGAATACGGAGCCGACGAGATCTGCCTCAAGGACATGGCGGGTATCGGCCGTCCGACCTTCCTCGGCCGGCTCACCCGGGACATCAAGAAGAAATACCCTCACATTCTGGTGCAGTACCACGGCCACTCCGGTCCAGGTTTCTCCCCGGCCTCCATGCTGGAGGTCGCCCGCGCGGGAGCCGATGTGCTTGACGTGGCTGTCGAGCCGCTCTCATGGGGCAAGGTCCACCCGGACGTCATCACGATCAGGGAGATGCTGAAGGCCGACGGATTCCTTGTGAAGGATCTGAACATGGACGCCTACATGGAGGTGCGCCGTCTCACGCAGAAATTCATCGACGACTTCCTCGGCTACTGGATCAACCCTTCCAACGCCAGGATGAGCTCGCTGCTCGTGGGCTGCGGCCTGCCGGGCGGGATGATGGGCTCGATGATGGCCGACCTCAAGGGCTTCCAGGGTGCGATCAACGCTGCCGAAAGGGCTCACGGCCGTCCGGAAATCAGTCTCGACACCTTGATGGTCAAGCTGTTCCAGGAGGTTGAATATGTCTGGCCGCGCCTCGGCTACCCGCCGCTCGTGACTCCGTTCAGCCAGTACACGAAGAACACGGCGCTTATGAACCTGCTGAACCTTCTGAACGGCAAGCCTCGCTGGACAACCATCGACAAGGACACTTGGAACATGATTCTGGGCAAGATGGGCCGTCTTCCGGGCGAGCTTGCTCCGGAAATCGTGGATCTGGCCAAGCAGAAAGGCTTGGAGTTCTACACCGGAGATCCTCAGGAGATGTATCCGGACGAGCTTCCTAAGTTCCGCCAGATGATGAAGGAAGAGGGCTGGGACGAAGGTCAGGACGAGGAGGAACTCTTCGAGTTCGCAATGCACGAACGGCAGTACAGGGATTTCAAGAGCGGCACAGCCAAGCAGCGTTTCAACGCCGAACTCGCCGACCTCAAGTCCAAGGCGAACGCTCCGATCGAGGTGGTGCGCCCGATTGTCGAGATGCCGAAGTTCGATGTCGATGAATATGCCAAACGCTATCCTCACGCTGTCCCGGTCCAGGCTCCGGCCAAAGGACAGCTTCTCTGGCAGGTCGATGTGGAGGACGATTCCGCGGCTCCTGTAGCCGGGACCGAGGTTAAGGCCGGCAAGGGCATCGGATTCGTGCAGACATATTACGGAATGGAGGAACTCGTCCCCGCCGTTGACGGCCGCATCGTGGCCACCCTCGGCAAACAGGGGGACAAGGTCGCCAAAGGTGAGATCGTCGCCTTTGTCGAAGGCTCCGCCGACGCCGCCAAGTAATGAATCTTCAGAAGGAATCGAAAGCAGTTCCTCCGGGCACTTCGACAAGCTCAGTGACCGGAGGAACTTCAGTCGCTTCGATGGTCTCAGACCCGGCCACGCCGGTCGCCGAGCCTGTCGAAGCGATTTCTTTGCCTCCCGTCGAGCGGCATCCTTTCGAGCCGTTCCTGCCGGAGAATGCCAAAGTGCTGATGCTTGGGAGTTTCCCACCCCAGCCAAAGCGCTGGAGCATGGAGTTCTACTACCCGAATTTCATCAACGACATGTGGCGGATCCTCGGTCTGATTTTCTTCGATGACAGGAACCGTTTCGTGGACGTTGCCGCCAAGAAGTTCAAACTGGAGGAGATAGTGGATTTCTGTACGGAGACCGGCATAGCGATGTACGACACCGCCTCCGCCGTCCGCCGCCTCAAAGACAACGCCTCCGACAAGTTTCTGGAGATAGTCACCCCGACCGACATCCCGGCCCTGTTGAGGAAAATCCCTCGGTGCCAAGCGATTGTCACCGCCGGTGAGAAAGCCACGGAGACCCTTTGCCGTACCTTCGGAGCCTCCGCACCCTCCACCGGTGAATATTCAGAATTCCTCTTTGAGGGTCGCCCCATGCGTCTCTACCGGATGCCATCCTCGTCCCGTGCCTACCCCCTCTCCCTCGACAGGAAAGCCGCCGCCTACCGCCGCCTCTTCACCG
This sequence comes from Bacteroidaceae bacterium, assembly GCA_963642565.1. GTDB lineage: Bacteria > Bacteroidota > Bacteroidia > Bacteroidales > UBA932 > Cryptobacteroides. Next base: position 24,094 of record CAVIGZ010000026.1, read on the forward strand.
ACCTCGGGATGGTGTAGTCCTCAAGCCGAAGAACACCTCAACAATTAAAAAAAGTCCGGGATAATCTCACTTTATCTCGCTTTTATGACGACATACATTGAGATTATCCAGGTTATTTTTTGAAGGTTTCTTAAGAAGCTGTTTTGATTTGTTTGTTTGAAGGGTAAGAGCAAGCTCTTTCCCTGC